>JAYRNY010001178.1:0-10489 GCA_041911975.1 bacterium
ATGAGTTCGAAGGATGTCCGTATCGAGATTGCTACCGACGTGACCAATCCGCTCACAGGTCCGAATGGAGCGGCGAAGATCTTTGCGCCGCAAAAAGGGGCGATCGATTCAGACATTGAATTACTCGAAAACAATCTGGTGCATTATGCAAAAGTATTGGGTTCGGCAACCGGCCGCAAAGACTGCGAATCACCAGGAAGCGGCGCTGCAGGAGGGACTGCCTTCGGGCTGGCGTCGGCACTGGATGCCAAAATCGTCTCCGGTTTTGCATTCGTCAAAGAGATTTTGAATCTCGAGAGCAAACTTGAAAAAGCCGATCTGATCATTACAGGTGAAGGAAAACTGGATTCTCAGACGATCTCCGGTAAAGCAATCGGTGAATTGCTCAAACTGGCGAAATCCATGCGCCGCGACCTGATCGCCGTGCCTGCTGCGGTAAGCAGGGAAACGCTAGAGGGCTTAGACGGCTTCAAAGCCATAGTTCCATCTGCCCATGACGACCAGCTGGCCTCGTTCGATGATATTGCCCGTGCTACCACAGAAGCGATCAGGCAGGCAAGACAACAAGTATCCTGAGTTTTACTTAGCCTTTCTGAACATCTCGACGATATCAGTCGGCACCATGGTGGAAGAGACTACCGCGTTCTTATCTGCAGGCAAGTTGGCAGCCGGCAGAGGCTGGTAGTTGTTCGGAGCCTGCGGTTGGTAGTTAACCGGTTGCACATTGCTGGCTTGCGGCATTCCATGTGCGGCACCTGCTCCACTTTGTGGCTGAGCTTGAATTGGTTGGTCTTGCACTGGCTGGATTTCTTGCATCTGTTGTTGGGGAGCGGCTTGTGCTTCCATGCCTTGCGGCTGGGCGCCGGACATGGCTTGCGCATCGCCCGTCGGTACTTGTGTAGCCGATTGCAATGTTTGTTGTCCGGCTGCTTGAGCGGTTTGCTGTCCTGTCGCCGTGCCTGCTTGAGCGAGCGAATCGGCGGCGCCGTCCATGCCTGGAATAGTCAGCTCTTGACCGGGCAAGATGAGACGCGGATTCTCGCCGATTATCGAAGCATTTGCTTGATAAAGTTCGTTCCAGCGGCTGCCGTCGCCGAGAAGATCTTGCGAAATCTTCCAGAGGCTGTCGCCTGATTTGACTACATAATTGGAAGCGTGATTTGCCGCTACATCCTGTCCGGGCAGATTGATAGTAGTGCCGGGATGAATTAGATCCGGGTTGCTGCCCAAGATGTCTTTGTTGGCATTGAAGATGTCTTGCCACTTCAGAGCATCGCCCATTTGATTCTTGGCAATATTCCAGAGGCAGTCTCCGGCGCGGATTGTATATGTGGCAGAGCCGGTGCCTGCTGCTGCTTGATCGCCGGGCACTACAGGTGCATCTTGCGGCGCAACCGAGTCGCGTGGAGCGACTGCGTCTTGCCTGGCGGCTGGTTCTGCTTGCTGAACATCAGCTTGATTCTGAGCTATCTGTCTCGGCTGCTGCTGCACATCGACATGCTGCGGTTTGGCTACGTGATGGCTTATCTCTGGTCTGTTGTATTGAACGCCGTGCAGGTTGCGGTGCGATATGCCGTCCATTCCATGACCGCTATTTGTTCCACCGGCTCTCAATTGATGACCTTGATAGTCCATGACCGGCTTAGATGTCGTATGCGCGTGGTGTCCAGCGTTAGCTGCTGAGTTGGCGCTTCCATTTACTGAAGAATGTGCCTTGGCGCCTACATCTTTGAGCGAATCAAAAGTAAGCTGTTTGGCTTTCAAACCTTCCATGTTTACGGACGGCTTGGCGACGCTCTGCGGTTGATTCCACTGAGAGCCCGTGTCGCTGACGGCTTTCATGCCTTTATCCATGCCGCCCATGGTCGGACGAAAACTTTCATTATTGTTGTAGGCGAGAAGATTGTTGTTGGCCGATGCTTCAGATGAAGCTTGAACGGCATCCAATGACGAAGTGTCGGCAGCTGTGGATTCGCCGACCCGGCATCCGACATTGTCGGCGCTTGCGCCTGTAATGTCGCGCATGCTGCCCGATGTGCTCAGTCCACTGCTTCCGCCTGAAGAACTGCTGAAGGATTGTCCGCCGACGTTAAGCGGCGAAGGCATGTTATTGGAGAGTGGCAACGATTGCGAAAGGCTTTGATTGACGCCATTTCCGGAGATTGAAGCCGGCGAGTTGGAAGCCAGTGCAGATGTTGATGTCGGCAACTTATCGGAGAACAGTCTTTGCGTGCCGCCCAGATGTGTCGCCAATTTGCCGTCGGACAATTGCGGTCCGGAAAGCATTTCTCCGTATCCGCCTGCTTGTTGTCCGCCTGCACTGGAACTCCATTCGAATTGCGGCTTGCTCAAGTCCATGCCGCCTGAAACGTTGAGTTTGTTGATGCCGGCAAAGTGTTCCGGTGAGACATTCAATTGAGGAGCGCTGGCAAATTTGCCCATCAATGAATCGAAAGGCATCATGTTCGCGCCCATGCTGCCGGCGCCCATGTGACCAAGAGTACTGAATATGGGAGCGTTTTGCGGCAGGATTGAAAGATTGATGGCAGAGTGTTCAATGCCGGGCATGCCGATTTTGAATTGAGAGCCGACCGAACCCAAGTGAGCAAACAGGTTGGGATCGAACAAACCAGCCAGAGGCGATTGTGCAAAGAAAAATTGACCTAATGCTTCGAAGAAAGAATTCATCAAACCCATAGCGCCGGGCATGCGCATAATCAATTGAATGATTGGCGAAATGGGCTCATTGGCGCCGGCAAGCGCAGCTACCATGGGCGTCGCGTCCATGGGGGGCGGAGCGAAGGAGGCAAGAGCCTGCGCTTCCAGTCCAGTGGGCGTCGGCGGCGGCACCGCACCGGTGAACTCGATTCCCGAAGGCAGGGCGGAAGCAGCAGCAGCATCGATGGGAGCCGGTACTGCAGCGCCGAAATGAGCCTGCATCTGGCTCAAGTCCACTTGTCCCAGACCGCTGCCGACACCGGCTTCGGCGCCTGCGCTCAAACTCCCCTTCAAAAGCTCGTGCCCACCGGCTCCGGCGAGATCGGCACCGGTGGATGGGCTGGAAGAGAATGTTTGCGGTCTGAAATTCAGTGACATTATTTCTGCTCTTTGGAAGCTGGCTCAAATGTACAACCGGCTCCCGGGCAAGTAAAGGCGGTTTGTGGGAAGGCTCCCACGGCGAGCCGTCTTTCGTGGTGGAATTACGCAGATTTTTTTCCTTACTACTGTCGAAAATCTCGTTTTGCTCTCATGATGCTTGCTTGATAACAGTGAGGTGTCCAAGCGGTTAAAATCAAAGCTGTAAAAACCGGCAAATTTCTGCGGTTTATAACGGTTTTTCAGAAAAAGGCAGAGTGCAAGTGAGCGGGAGATATCTATGAAATTGACCTTCAGAGGGCGTTTTCAGACAGCAAGAAGAACTGCTGCGGCTTGGGCGGCTGCTGGTTGCTTCTTATGTTCGGCTGTTTTGCCGCAATCCAGCCTGTCCGCGCCAACCAGTTCCGCGCATCCGGCAGAAAAATCTTCTAACCCGTTTGCCGATTTGAAGCCTGCTCAGCCTGCTGCACCTTTAGTCAGTCCAGTGCTTCAGCAAGTTTTGACTGCCTACAGCCAGAGCCCTGATCAAGCCACTTTCGATCAGCTGGTCAACGTCATGAAAGATGCGCTTGTCCAGCCGCCCTTAAGAGATGTCGATGCGGCCACTGTCATCAAGAATCATCCGCAACTGGCAGATCTGGGCGCCAGAGCCCTTGATGCCGGTGGAGCCAAAGTCTGGGCTTTCAACAAATGTCCTTTTGCTCAAACCTGCATTATCCTGACCGGCCACCCGGCAGCACCCGCCGCCCCCGGAAAAGCTCCTGCATTTTCTGCCGCCTGGCGCGCACAGCTGCTTTCCATGCCGCCTTCCATATCCATCTGGGGGGCCCGAATCGTCACCAAGGCAAACCCTGTGCCGACAAAGATAGTCAAGGTCGGCAAAGGCGCGCGAGCCAAACTGGTCAGAGTTCCAGCTAAGCCTGCCGCGCCGGCCGCTGCCGCCGCGGCGCCAGGCGCGCCCAGGTATCTGGTAATTACCGGCAACGACCGGTCGACCGGGCTCATTACTTTGTACGGACTGAAGCCGACTGAAGCCGGTTGGACTGCAGCTCCGGAATTGTTTACTTCGGTGCCGCCCTTTCTGCTCTCCAGCGTTCAAGGAAAAGCCTCATTTTCCGGCTCCGACATCGTGCTTGCTCTGGCCTCTGCCGCCAAGTCCTCAGAGAAGCCGGCAGCGCCTGCAAACGGCAAGGCCTCTGGACCGGTGTCGGGCAGTTACAAAATTGTTCTCCGTTTCGTAAACAATAAATATTTGCTGGAAGGAAAAGCTCCGGACGAAGGCCCGGCCATGGTTATCCATCAATTCCTCCAGGCTGTGAAGGACGGCCGGCAAGATGTTGCTAAAGCCTGGCTGGCTGACGACCATCTGGCCGCCATTCCCAAGTATCTCGGTCTGTACGGAAAGTCCGACCAGGTCTACAAGCTGGTTGCTATGTCCAACCCCTTCGGCGGCTCCTCGCGTTTCCGCGTAGTAACCTTTGGCAAGGACGACCTCATCCTCGATGTCGGCATGATCAAAAAATACGATTTCGGCAAGCCCAGATCCTATGTCGCTATCAAGGCACTGTTTGTTGCCCCGCCCGATCCTTTTGCCAAAAAGCTGGTGGGTGCGACGCCTAATTTCGAGCGAATCGGCGACCCAGCTACGGTGCCGGAGGCTGCGTCCAATAAAACTGATCAAAAACAGTAAAAGAAGGCTCTTACTTAGTAAGAGATCTTGAAAAAAGAGCTGTCATTATGGGCATATAGAGGCTGAACTGCCTGATTGCAATAGGTCAACTCCGTGTCGTCATCGTCCGACACTCCATTTCAAACTCTTCCTCCTCGTGATGACCAACCATCTGACGAGAAGACTTACTTTGCGCCTTCTCTTTCGTTCCTGACTTACTCCTACCGTGAGACGCTTTTTGCCGAGTTCGAGCGGCTCGTGGAAGCATCCAAGCAGTTCGACGGTCTGATCATCGACCTGATGCAGACCGGCTTCTCTGTGCCTCTTGACGAGCTTGTCAAATTCAGTCTTTATGCCAAACGGCTTCTCAAGCCTCAGGGCGTGTTGCTTTTCGTCAAGGCGGATGGTGCCATAACTCTCACCAAAGACGATCCGGGCGGCGGTCTTACATTTAACGTCTACGACAGCCCCTTCGGTATTTTCGCCCGCCATCCCATGCTTGCCGATTACGTCTGTGCCACCGTCTCCGGCATCGACAGGCGGCGCCTGAGAGGCGGCGGCAGCACGCTGGCCAATCACATTCTCTACACGTCCACGCCGGTTCTCACCGACGTTGGACGCAAAGCCAAGGAGGGCTTCAATCTTCCGGCACCGCAAAGCTGGGTTTTGCAAATGATCGACGACTATTCATCGGTCGAAGCGATCACGCGTACTCTTGAAGAACGGCATCATCTGCCGGCTGACGAAACACTGCGCATGTTGCAGGAATTGGAAGCGGAAGACATCATCTTTCCGGTTTTCTCACGCATCCAGTTTCTTTCCAATTGCTATCACAATAGAAAACCATTTCGGCTCGGACGTTACATGGTGGCAGCCGGCATCCTCTCCGAGTCTCAATTGCAAGAGCTTCTGGAAAGGCAAGAAGAAGAAGGCTGGGGCAAAGGGCAGAAAACGTTCCTGGGGCTGCTTGCCGTCAGGCTCGGCTATTTGAATACGCGCGAATTGGAAGTTTTGCTCGACGACCAATACTTGTATGGTGGCTATCACAAGAAAGCCGATTCGGAAGGTCAGGCCGGCCGCAGCGTAGAGACGATGCGCGATTCGATGATCGGTTCATTGGGCGCTATCGATGCACACGGCTTATTGCAGTCATTGTCGACGGCGCAGAAAACCGGCTTGCTGACTGTCGAAAACAGGGATAAAGCGCTGGTGGTTTCTTTCACCAACGGTAAACCGATCGCCGCCAAAATGAACCGTCTAAGGGGCGTAGAAGCGATTACAGAGTTCGTTACGCAGTGGACCGAGGGTATATTCGTCTTCCGTGACAAAGGCACTTCGCAGGAGTTGGACGAGAACTGCGAGCTGAAGCGCTCGCTGGACAAGTTGCTACTCGATTCGGCTCTCTACAAGGACCAGGTCAATCAAATTCTGGCGCAGTTGCCGACCGGACGAAACACGATTCTCGAACGGGTTTGGAATTTCGAGACCTTGTGGAACAAGCTGTCGGCAAAGCCACTTAAGTATCTGGACGAAAGCGAGGTCACAGAAAAAGACAAGCAATCGATACAGCAACTCGCCAACTTGATCGACGGCTTGTCGACTCTCGATGAGGTGATCAAGTCGTTCGACTTGTGGCCGGGTTATGCCATCATCAAATCAGTTCACTTGCTCATCGACCAGCGACTGGTCAATGTGCAGCAAGCCAGTCTTTTCCGCCCGCTGTCGGTCTTCCAGCGCATCGTCAGCGAATTGCAGAAGACAATTGGTCGTGACGACAATAAAGCCTTGCTGCAAGCCAGCCTGCACTATGTGCACGGCGATTCACCGGCGGCATCGCGTTTCCATATCGATCATGAAGGCCGCGTCAGCGTCAATCTTGCGCAAGTAAAGACTTCAGGCACTCCGGTTTCGGCGGTTCTGCTTGAATTGCGCCGCTGGATGGAAGCCTATCTTGCATACTGCAGACGGCAGATCGATCCGCATATTGTCGACAACGCGGTCGCCAAGATTGTCAACGGACAACCGCCGCAGTGAAACTTCTAATAGCCCCAACTAAGGTGTCGAATTCAGTACAATAGCTGCCTTGTTTCATTTGGAATCAAAGAAGCTCAAAAGGACGTCTTAAATGAAGTACAAACTGGAGTCGGCCGCGCTGTCCGAATGTCAGAGCGATCTCGCTTGCGTTTTTGTCTATGCCAATGAGAAACCGGGCGACGTTTTGAAGGACCTCGATCCTGCCTTCTCGCGTAAGTTAAAGGCATTCCTCGAGATGCTTGGCCAGCATGCGACTGAAGACGGTTTTAAAGGAAAAGCCGGGCAGATTCTTACTCTACCCACATTCGGAAATATGGGCGCCCGCCGAATATCATTGATCGGTGCCGGTGAAAGCAAAGAATTCGGATCTTCCCAAGCAAGAAAAGCGGCAGCATCACTGCTTCGACGCCTGCCTCAAGACAACTTTCAGGGCTCGATCAGCTTTTACTTCAGAAAGCCTGGCGCGCCGGCTGCAACTAAAAAGACAGCTGCTGCAAAAAGACAGGTGAAGACGCCAGCTGCCTCAAAGAGCGGCACTGTGGCAGACGCGATCGATGCGGAATTGGCTCAAGCGGTCGTGGAAGGCATCTTGCTTGCCTCATACTCTTTCAAGAAATACAAATCGCAGAAAAACGGCGACAGCAAAAAGGAAAAACTGCCGCAAGCTTTGACTTTTGCCGGTTTGAAACTGACGGCGAAAACCTTGTCAGATGCTTGCTCGAAGGGAGAGGTGATTGCCGAGTCAACGAACTTTGCCCGCCGCCTTATTGCTGAGCCGCCTTGCTTCATGACGCCCAGCCGTCTTGCCGATGAAGCGCGGTACGTGGCAAAAGAATTCGGGCTCGGCATCAAGGTTTTCGATGTTAAAGAAATCGAGCGCCTGGGCATGGGTTCCTTTCTTGGTGTCGCCCGTGGTGCCAAAGAACCGCCCAGATTCATCGTTCTTTCCTATGACGTGCCCAAAGCAAAGAGGAAGGTAGCGATTGTCGGAAAGGGCATTACTTTCGACTCCGGCGGGCTTTCCCTTAAGCCGGCTCAGAGCATGGAACACATGAAATACGACATGTCCGGAGCGGCTGCCGTGATTGCCACCATGCGCGTGGTCGGCAAATTCAAGCCCAATTTTTCCGTCATTGCCGTGGTTGCCGCCTCTGAAAACATGCCGGGCGACAATGCTCTTCATCCGGGTGACGTGATTAAGTCCATGAACGGTAAGACAATCGAGGTCAACAATACCGATGCAGAGGGGCGGCTGATTCTTGCTGATGCGCTTACTTATGCGGTCAAGCAAGGAGCCGACGAGCTTATCGATATTGCTACTCTGACTGGTGCAGTGGTGACTGCCCTGGGTCGGGTGGCCGCAGGTATCATGGGTTCCGATCAAAGCCTGGTAGAGAAGCTCATCGAAAGCGGCGCCAGAGGTGGTGAGAAGCTATGGCAGTTGCCGCTTTATGATGAATATCATGAAAGCCTGAAGAGTGACATTGCCGATTTGAAAAATGCCGGCTCCAGAGGTGAAGCTGGATCTGCCAGTGCTGCCATGTTTCTCAAGGAGTTCACAAACGGCAAGCCCTGGGCGCATCTGGACATTGCCGGACCGGGATGGCTGGACAGAGAAAGAGAAGAATGCAACAAGGGTGGCACCGGCTTTGGTGTGCGCACACTTTGCCGATATCTCGTCGGTTAGATTTTAAGCTAGTTGGAAACAACTTGAGTGATGCTGCGCATTAGCGGTATGAGCGCATCGGTGTCGCGTCCGTCGCTTAGTGTCACCAGAAGACCGCCGCCGAAATCGGCGATGACCAGGAAGCCGCGAGGTGTGCGGGCGACGACCTGATGGACGCGATTGTGGCCGATCTTCTTAATTGCTGTTTCGGTGTTCATGTAAACGGCAAGTGCCCAGATGCCGATGGAATCAGCTTCTATATCCTGAGGCATGGTGTTGGCGATCAACAATCCATCGTGACCGATGATGATCGAGCCGACAACATCCGGCGTGCCGCCTATGTGATGAAGCAGTCCTTGAATCTCGGAAGCGGCTTCCAGGGTGAGGATCTTCATCTTGGTGTCGGAGAGATCGGAAGCGGTGAGCTTGCCAATCTTTTCCAAGTCTTTCTGGTCGAGCAGGAATTTGCCGATCGAGGCAATTCTTCCGGAGCCTGTGTCGCCGCCCTGATCCGGCTTGGCGTCCAGTCTTCCCAGACCTTCAATTTTTGGAGGCGGTACCGAGCCCACATCCTGACCGGCATCGCTTATCGCTTGAACGGCGGCAGCAACGTTGACTCGTCCGGCCATGCCCTGTCCTTGATTGACCTGGGTGTCCGCTTCTTTGACGCCAAGATTGTCGGCAAAGATCTTGTTCATCATGCTGTCGTCGACGTTGAAGAGCCCACCGCCCTGCTGCTGTTGTTGTTGCGGTGGCGGCGGAGCACTGCCGACGGCCGGGAATGGAGCCGGTGCTTGAGGAGCCGGTGCTCCGCCGGTCTGACTAAATGGGGTGGCAAATGGTTGAGGAGCGGCAGGAGGTGCACCAAATTGTTCAACCGGCGGCGCAAACGGAGCTGGCGCCGGGGCCTGTGCAAATGGAGCGGGAGCCGCTCCCGGTGCAAATGGTTGTGCCGCCTGACCAAAGCCTGGCTGCGGTGCAAAAGGAGCGGGAGCTGCTTGCTGCTGGGCTGGCATCTGTTGCTCGCCTGTTCCACCCACCGGTCTGGCCGTTTCCTGAACGCCAAGATTCCTGGAGAAAAGGTCGTCCATTGCCGAATCGTCTAAATTGAAAAGCCCGTTGTTCTTATTTTCCGGTTGAGCGGCTGCCGGAGGCGGAGCGGCGCCGAAAGCAGCAGGAGCTGCGGCTATCGGTGCCGGACCATTACTGGGTTGGACGGGGGCGGGAGCTCCCCAACCAGCAGCGGGAGGACCACCGGATGCGGTGGCAACGCTCTTGGACATGACAGGAACGATCTTCGGTTGAGAAGAAGAGGGCGAACCCGGCTGCGGCATGGCGAACGGATTGCCTTGAACCGGAGCGGTTGGTGCTGCGCCGAAAGGTGCAGGCGGCGGAGCGCCGAAAGGCTGTGGTGCCTGCACCGGCTCGGCCTGTGCAGCAAACGGCATGGGCGGCGGCGCCTGGGCAGCAATCGGCTGGGCGGCCGGCTCGGGCATTGCAAATGGTGCAGGAGCCGAGGGCTGTGCGCCGAATGGCTTTATAGGAACTGGTTCCGGAGCCGGTGCGGCAAAAGGCATGGGCGCCGGGGCGGGGGTGGCAAATGGCTGCGGCTCAGGAATTTGCTGCGTAAACGGTTGTGGTTCGGGAGCGGCAAATGGCTGAATTTGCGGAGCTTGTTGCATTGGAGGTGCTTGCTGCACCGGCGGCGGTGCGCCAAACGGCTGCGGGGCGGTGTCTTGCCCGGGCAGAGGAGGAGCACCAAATGGTTGACCCCATCCGCCGCCGCTCGATTGAGGCTCCGGTGGGGAGACCGGCAGAGACTTCATGATCGCGGGTTGCGGAGGACCTTCCGGCTTGGCTGGGGCCGCCGGTAGAGCCGTGTTTTCGTTGATGCCCAGGTGCTCGGAGAAAATCTTGTCTATTTCGCTGTCATCGACATTGAACAGCGCTCCGCCCGGCTGAGGCTGCGGCGGAGCAGGAGGCGGAGCCGCCTGCTGCACGACATTTCCGGGAGTGAAGGCAGG
>JAYRNY010001179.1:0-3752 GCA_041911975.1 bacterium
ATTTGCAGTTCTCTACCTCTCAGGCAGCTATCTTCTCAACACCGGCTATTTCGGCTGGTGGTCAGCCGGAGCAATAGCCCTCATTGCCATGCTGGCCATGTACCTGATCGGCGGCGCCCTCATCAATATCTTGCCTAACGGTGCGGTGATAGGCGTTCTTTCCTTGATTCCTTCCATCTGGGCCGGCGCGCAAATGTCCGGATTTTTCAAATCAGTCTTTGCCGGCACAGCCTCTGAATTAGTGCTGGTCGGCTTTGTCATGCCGGTTGTCTACCACGTCACCAGCTGGATTGTCGAAAAGACAATCGGGCATTCAGCCGGCGCGACTCTTCTGCGCGTCCACAAAGAGATGTTAGAGAATATCGGCTCCTCATGGAAGACGACATTCGCCGACGAAAGTCTCTACGCTCAGCAATTCGCCCACTTCGCCAATCTGTGTGCGGCAGCTGGCGGCTTCATAGCCATGCGCGCGATCATGCAGTTGAGCGCCATGACTGGAATCGGTGGTTGGCTAGTAACCATATCGGCAACAAGCGCGCTCTATCTGGCCGGCGGTAAATTCCTTCCTGCCTGGGGCAACGCATTTCTTGCCGGGCTGTGCGGATTCTTTGTCGGCTTGTGGTGCGGCGTCTCAGCCTATCAGGGCGGCAGCTTGATCGTAGCCATCCTTGCTTTGCTGGGCGGTTGGCTGTTTGTGGCATTGCTGGTTTATCCGCTTTTCTATGCCACGACCAAGTCTCCCTTCGAAGCGATGGGCGTGTCCTCATGGTTTTTCGGCAGGCTCAAATCCATTCACGGTTTCTTCTTTGCTTATGTTGAAACCTTTTGGATGGGCGTTTTGAAAGCCTATCGCGCCATTCAATTCAACTTCCGGCCGGCCTGGCAACGGGTATCTCGTCTATGGGATGACAATTGGAGTCGCGCTCGCGATGCGATAAACAAGGCTCTGGGCGGCTAAGACGCTCTGTCAGCCGACAAGAATGAGCAGGAGCACCGTCTGTGGTGCTCCTGCTTTCCACATTCAATCAGGTGCAATCTATGAAACATACCTCCGAAAGCTCAAAACCTTCATTTCTGGCCGGAATTCAGAAACATCTCATGCGGGGAGCGCTATTATTCTTCCCATTCGCCGCAGTGCTCTGGGGCTTCTCTATCGCTCTGCAAATCTCGGACGGCATGCTCGGACCGGTCGTAGACAGAGCCTGGAAATCGCTTTTCCCCATGAGCCAGAATATCTCGCACAGTCCACTAATCAGCCTGGGTTTGCTGCTTATCTTTTTCTATGCTCTGGGCTTGCTGGTTACCTGGCGCATCGGCGACAACTTGTTCAAATGGCTGGAAAGCCAGATCGTCAAGTTGCCCGGTGTGGGAAAGCCCTATTCATCGCTCAGAAAAGCAGTGGCGATGGTGGGCAGTGGACAAGCAGGCGATTCGTTCCAGCGCGTGGTCTATTTGCCTTTCAGCCGGGGAGAAGGTGAAACGATTGGCTTCGTCACCAACGAGATTTACGACCCTGCCAGCCGGAGCAAAGTACTGGTGGTTTTCGTGCCGACACCGCCGAACCCATTCGGCGGTCTTCTGGCCTTTTACCGAGCAGAAAACGTTAGAGAGGCGCCGCTCACGGTCGAGGAGGCGCTGCAGATGTGCTTCACCTACGGAATAGTCGTTCCTGAAAAGTTGAAGCACCCGGTTGATTGATAAACAGAAAAGTTTGACTAACCCGGACATCAGCCTGCTCCACCTCTAGTGGTGGTATTGCCGACGGTGTCTTCAGAAGCAGGCGTGCCCATGCCTTCGCGTGGCGCGCCTGCCAATTCGACTGCGACCGCAATCGCCCGTTTCGGGCGAGCGCTGCCGCCTGTCTGGTGCGCGCCCCTTCGGGGGGACCAGCGCAAGGAGATTAAGATGAAAAGCTTTATCAGCGCCTTGCAGCGTGCAAGCGCGGCAGTCGGCAACTTGCGCCGGCGCTATCGTGAATATGTAAGCCAGTGCATTACCAGCGGTTTTATACCGACTACATTTCGTCCACTGCAACTTCTGGCCCGCTACTTGGCGCTCATCTGGGTATTTGCCCAGGTCGGAAGGCTGAAAGTAATAGGCAAGGAGAATCTTGCATCGGTAGAAAGGACCATCTACTGCCCCAATCACTCAAGCATGTTCGACGCTCCGATCGTCTATGCAATCATGAAACGCTTCCCTCGCTACATGACCGCATACGAAGAGATGAGAGGGCTCTGGGGATTGAAAGCAGTGTTAATGGGAGCATGCGGCAGTTTTCCGGTGGACCGTTCACATGGAAAGAGCGTTCTCGAGCCGGCCATAAATGTTCTGGCTAGAGGCGATCCGCTGGTCATCTTTCCGGAAGGAAAGATCAGCGCATCCGGTCAGTATCTGCCTTTCAAAATTGGAGCGGCACTGATCGCTTTGAACACATACGAGCGCCTCGGCAGAAAGGAAAAGGTCTGCATCGTGCCAGTGCAAATTTGCCTGCCAGGTCGCGACCCAAACACGGCTCTTGGTCCGTATGGCGCCATGGGTCTCAAATGGCGAAAAGGAGCAGCAATCACAGCAGCCAACCCGATCTGGGTGGAGGACAAATATGTCGGTCATCCGGAAATGCTCATGGAAGAAGTACGAGCAAGGATCATTGAACAGCCCTGTCCAACCTCCTTCGTTTGAAGTTGAAATGGAAATGCCTATAAATGGCAATGACGACTGGGAGAAGAAATACGGCGCGGCAATGCCGCCCTTTCCTTCTCCCTCTTTCGTTATCGTTGCGAAAAGCGCTCCACTAGTCAGCTCTATTGTTTTTCTTGTTTTTATTATCGCATACAGTATTATGGACGGGCACCACAGGAGAGGTCTGACCCTTTTTGAGAGCACGTCGCAAGTTGACCAATTATGGTACGACAACCGGCAATCCGACTGAATTGGGTCCCCCAGGAGGAACTCTGACCACAGGAAAGAGATATGGAGACATCTTTGAGCTGTTACTGAGCCAGACGTATGCTTCCGGTGTCGCATGCTTGATTGCCACCGCTTTGTCTGCAAGCGTAATCGAAAACGGCAGCATGCCGCCGGATCCCTGCAAAAGGGGTAGCTTCGACAAACTGATCTGGGCGGAGATTGCCGGCGCGTCCATGACCATGGTCTCCTTTATCTCGATTTTTGCGTTCTGCACAGACATTCCCATGCCGTTTAACATTTGCTTTGCGAACTCTTCACCCGTGGCGACTTTATCGACATTCATCTTAAGTCCGGCTGTATAAATTGCTGTTTCCATGGCAACGAAAGCAATTTTCTGTTTGTAGAACATCGACATGCCTGAATTGATGAGCAAAGATATTGACACGACTGAAACGGTCACTATCAACCAGATAGCTGCCACGCCTTCTAGCAAAACCGCACCACGTCTACTGCGCACCTTTACTCTGTTCATAAATCACCAGAACTTGGATTTCATACTCTACCGAATAAATATCGCTACGCTGAGACTGCCAATTTAATATGGACGTACCCTGCATACAGACACTCTAAATCCTTAGAACGCGCTCCCCCGAATATACGGCTGCTAAGGTGAAGTCATGGAGAACAAAGGCAGGAAGGATATTTTTGACGACACTGCCAAGATAAACCCATCCGCTAATATTTTCTTTTGTGTTGTCACAGCGGTCAATGCAGATATAATTGAGCGACCGTATAATCATGACGCAGTGTTTACCCTCGCTGGTCGGGCTGAAGTGAATTGATCG
>JAYRNY010001180.1:0-5737 GCA_041911975.1 bacterium
CTTGACTTCCAGCATCTTTACCGACTTTCTGCAAAGTAGACCATATAGAGCCCCTTCTAAATGTGAATCAGCTGAAACAGTCGCTAATATTGGTAGAGGATCTTGGAGATAAACTGTCCGGATGAATTCCTGGATCGACAAATTGATCAACAGCGCCCTTAAGGGGCGCTACTTAACGCTAGCGGCGACCATACTGGTGGTGATTGCCGGTCTTGTGGCAACGAAAATGCTGCCTTTGGAAGCATATCCAGAGTTGACCAATCCGCAGGTACGCATCATCACGCTCTATCCGGGAAAAGGTGCAGAAGAAATTGAGAGAATTGTCTCAATTCCACTTGAGAAAGAGCTGAACGGAATTCCCGGTCAGACGTCTCTACGTTCAATTTCAGTTTATGGGCTGTCGATTGTTATCACGACATTTGTCGAGTCGACGCCCACTGCACTGGCCAGACAGCAAGTGCTTGAGAGGCTTAACCAGGCCGATGTCCCGCCTGATGCGCACCCCCATCTAGAGCCGGATGTGGGGTCATTGAGAGAAATTTTCAGATATTGCCTACACAGTCCGTACTATTCGGCCATGGGTTTGCGCTCGCTCCAGCAGTGGGAGCTGGAAAAACTATTCCGACAGATTCCCGGCGTTATCGGAGTAACCAGCCAGGGTGGGCGGACAAAAGCCTATGAAGTAGACGTCAATCAATACCAGCTCAAAGCGTACGGCATTACGCTACAGCAAGTTTTCGACAGCCTGACCAAGGCCAATGCCACTTCGGGCGGTGGCTTCATTGAAAAAAGCGGAACCGCCCTCATAGTTCGCGAACTCGGTCTTTTAGAGGACGTTGAAGATATTCAGTCGGTAGTTGTGAGCACCGACAAAAAGGGAACGCCGATAAGAATCCGCGACATCGCTTCGGTAAAAATCGGCTCACTTGTCAGACGTGGTCAGGTCGGAAAAGATCATGATGATGACGTCGTTGAGGGCATCTTGCTCCTGCGCAGAGGGGAAAACCCGTCGCAGGTCTTGGAGCGTGTTTACGAACGCCTGCCCCAAATAGTCAAGCGACTACCGGCCGGAGTGCGCATGGAAGTGCTTTACGATCGAATGGACCTCATCAATCGAACTATTGAGACCATTCGAACAAACATTCAATTCGGTATTGGATTGGTCGTTCTGCTGCTGTGTCTGTTTTTGTTGGACATACCGGCAGCAATTATCACGGCAATACCAATACCACTGGCCATGCTGGTTGCTTTCATTTGTCTCAACCTCTTTGGAGTGCCCGCCAATTTATTAAGCCTCGGCGCCATCGACTTCGGCATTCTGGTTGACAGCTCTGTCGTTATGGTAGAGAACATCATCCGCCGACTATCGGAAGAAGGGCGCGACCTTTCCGTCAGCCATCGCCTCATGCTTCTCAATGAATCGGCAAGGGAAGTAGGCGCGCCCATTCTTTTCGGTATCGCGGTAATCGTGGCCACATTCCTGCCCATCTTCACTTTCCAGGGCGTTGAAGGCAAACTGTTCCGCCCGCTGGCGACAACAATGGTTTGCGCGCTTCTGGGAGCCGCCCTGGTGGCACTGACATTGGTACCTGTCCTTTGCTCATTCATTCTCACGAAAAAGCCTCTGACGGAGCGAGACAGCCCGCTGATCAGCCTGTCTCTTTTTATCTATAAACCGACATTGAAATGGGCGTTGAAGGTGAAGGGCGTTGTCGTCTTCCTTGCCACAATTACATTTCTCGGCTCGGCAGTTCTATTCACTAATTTGGGAAGCGAGTTTTTGCCCCACCTCGAAGAGGGAAACATCTGGCTCAGAGCAACCGTAAAACCAGGCTCAGTCACTCTCGACGAGTCGGTAAAAGTGGCAAAGAAAATTCGCGAGCGCCTGCTCGAGTATCCAGAGGTTACACAGGTTCTATCCCAAGCAGGCGGACCCGACGACGGTACCGACCCGGCAAAATTCGGCGACCAGGAATTCTACGTCGGGCTGAAACCGATGAAAGAGTGGCGTCCGGAGTTTCACGAGACCAAAGACAAGCTGATTGCCAGCATGAAAAAAGAGCTTGAGGAGATTCCCGGCGTCGGTTATTACTTCACGCAATACATTCAAACGACCGTTGATGAAGCACTTTCAGGCGTTCAGGGGTCGCTGGTAGCGAAGATTTCCGGACCCGACCTCTACACGTTGGAAGGGCTCGCACACAGGATCGGCAGTGTTATGGACAAGACTCCAGGCATCGTCGATGTGATTGTAGATCCGCTGGTTGGACAGCCTCAATTCGCCATCGAGATCGACAGAGACGCAGCGGCGCGCTATCAATTGAACGTTGACGACTTGAAACGATTGGTGGAAATCGCCATCGCCGGCTCGTCTGCCACAAAGGTCATTGAAGGCGAGAGGAAATATGACCTCATAGTGAGACTGGCGCCTGAATACCGCTCAACTGAAGAATCGCTCGGCGAAATTTTTGTCGACACGCCGTCAGGTCAAAAGGTGCCCCTGTCGCAGTTTGCCAGCCTGAAGGAAATTTCCGGCGCTACCCAGATCTGGCGCGAGCAGGGCAGTCGCCTGGCCACCATCCGCGCCAATGTGCGCGGACGCGACCTGGCTACCGCCGTCGAAGATGCTCAGGAAAGAGTGAACAAAGACGTGACTTTCCCGGCCGGCTACCAAGTCGCGTGGAGCGGTGAATTTCAGAGACAAAAAGAGGCTTCGCACCAGCTGGCCATCGTCGTGCCGGTCACCCTGGTCGTGATCATCACCATTCTTTATCTGTCCTGCGGCACCTTCCGCGGGGCAATGGTAATGTTCTCGGTCGTGCCTTTGGCTGCCATCGGCGCCATTTTAGCCATGTATTTGACCGGCACTTATTTCTCGATCTCGGCGGGGGTAGGATTTATAGCCTTATTCGGACTGGCGGTCAAGAACGGAATTCTGCTTGTATCATTCGTAAATGAATTAAGGCAGGAAGGCCTATCCATTGAGGAGGCTGTTTATAAAGGTGCTCTTATTCGTTTGCGACCGGTGCTCATGACCGCCGTCATTGCAGCAGCAGGACTCTTGCCGGCAGCATTGTCCACAGAAATCGGATCTCAGACGCAAAAACCTTTCGCTATAGTGATAATTGGCGGCTTGGTATCTTGTACTCTCCTTACGTTGTATGTGTTGCCGGTTCTGTACATAAAATTCCAGCCAAGAGCGACAAGACCCGGTGGCGGAGGCATGGTCCGCATAGAATCGTCTGGAGAGACCAGAGAGAGCAAAGATTTGGGACAGACAGCAAAGGGCACTGAGGAAAAATGAGGAAAGCCGAGAAAATCGATAAACGATTTTCGAACCAGGCGGCAATAGTGTCACCAGTTCTGGCTTTGAGCGTTATCGCACTGCCTTTTATGCTGTCCGGATGCACCCACGACGCTCACAGCGCCATTGTCCAGCAGCTCAAAGTGCCACACAAAGACGTAGAAGATATGGACGAGAAGGTGCCGTCCACGGGCGTCGTCACCATTCAGCAGGACCAAATGAACGAAATTCATTTGACCACCGCCATTGTCGAACAGCGCAAAATGACAAAAGAAGTCTCGCTGACCGGGCAGGTGGAGCCGGATGCGAACATCACCACGCCCGTAATTTCGCTGGTACCCGGGCGCATCGAAAAGTGTTTTGTGCAGCTGGGAGACGTCGTCAAGGAAGGCCAGAAGCTAGCCTTCATCAGAAGCGACGATATCGCTCAGATCGAAGCCGAATTGTTGAAAAACGTCCTCGATTTCGAAGCGGACATCGACCAGGCGCGGTTTCAACTGGCTCTTTGCGAGAAGATCTATGGCCGTCACAAACAACTTTTCAGCGAAGGAATCAGCGCCAGAGCAGATCTAGACGCGGCCGAGAGTGATTATCAAAAAGCGCAGGTCGCTCTGGAAACTCTCAAAGACAAGCGTGAAGCCCTGATTACCACAGCCCGCGAAAGACTGAGACTGTATGGAGTCGAAAAAGACGAGCTCGATCGCGTGCTGGCTAAAAAGAAGATCGACGACGACTTTTACTTGCTTTCGCCCCGTAACGGAATCATCACTGAAAGGAATGCCGACGTCGGGCAGCTCATTGACAACTCGCATAATATTTTCACAGTCACTGACCTGAAGCAGGTATGGCTTACTGCGCAAGCCTTTGAGAAAGATATCCACTTTATCAAGAATGGCCAGAGGGTGATTGTGACTGTCAACAGCTACCCTGACAAGGAATTTCCGGGAAAAGTCGATTATACTGGCGTGATGCTCGACACGGACTCTCGCACGATGCCGGTGCGTGCCACAGTGCAAAATCCCCAGATTATTCTCAAGCCGGAGATGTTTGCTAATATGCGCGTCGAAATTGGCGAGACTCAAGCACTCTCGATTCCCTTCGAATCGGTACGCAAAACCGGAGAAGCGACGGTGGCATATGTGGTGCAGGGCAATAATCGCTTCGAGGAGAGAAAAATAGAGGTAGGCAGGAGACTGGGCGCAAGCGTGGAAATTTTGAAAGGTCTGCGCCCGGGCGAAACCGTAGTTGCACACGGAAGTCTGCAATTACAAGGGCAAATGTTGAAGCAGTTATCCGAATGAGTTCAGGTTTTACAGCATCGGTTGCATCGCGCTCCTACACGGGGTTGGAGCCGGCTGCAAAGAATACGAAATATGGGGACAAGGAGAAAGAGCACGGCATGAAGCTCGTCACTGCGATTATTCAACCATTCATGATCGACAGACTGGCAAGAGCTCTCTTCAAGGCACCGATCAGCGGCTATACGGTGACAGAGTCTCAAGGCTCTGCGAAGCCGGATATTTCCAATCCGCAGTATCTGGTGCCCCGCTCCAAAGTTGAAATCGTCATTAAAGACGAGCACGTCGAGCAATTGATCAACATCATTCTGCAAGCCGTCGGAACCCACCAGGACGGTGACGGATTGCTCTTCGTATCGAACATCGATCAAGTAGTCGATATCGCCTCGGGCAAACGCGGAGCAGATGCGCTAAAAACTTCGCAAGAGTAAATCTTTACAGTAATATTCTACGGGATATCAGTTGCTCAATGGCTCGCATACTCGTAGTCGAGGACGAACAGGATCTTTCAAGGCTTATAGCCGACTGGCTCAAGCGCGATCATCATCTTGTGGAACAGGCTTTTGACGGCAAGTCAGCACTTCTGCAGATGACCGGCACCAGCTTTGATGTCATCGTTCTCGATTGGATGCTGCCTGAAATGCAGGGCATCGAAGTCTGCAGACGTTACAGGCAGCAAGGTGGAAATGCAGCAATCATCATGCTCACAGCAAGACAATCGCTGGATGACAAAGCGCAGGGATTCGAATCGGGCGCCGACGATTATTTGACCAAGCCATTTCAATTGAAGGAGCTGGCCATGCGCGTAAAGGCGCTGCTCAGACGCTCGTCATCGGAGCATCACACAAGACTCTCCATACGTTCCATCGAACTAGATATAGAAAATCACCGCGTTTTGAAAAACGGCAAAGAAGTGCACTTACTGCCTAAAGAGTTTCGCCTTCTTGAGTTTCTTCTGCGCCATCCGCAAAGAGTATTCAGTGCCGACGAAATTCTCGACAGCGTCTGGGAGATGGATTCCAACGCGCATCACGACACGGTGCGCGGTCACGTCACCAGGTTGCGCAAGAAGCTGGACAGCGAAGGAGAACCGTCCATCATCGTTACAGTGCACGGAGTCGGCTACAAACTGGGA
>JAYRNY010001181.1:0-2696 GCA_041911975.1 bacterium
AACATTCGTATCAACTATGATCATTCAAAATCAGCAGCTCGTGCTGTTTCCTTGCTTCTCTTAACTTTCAGGTCCAGATCATATCGATCTCTAAATGCAGCCAGCGCCGAACCGATCTTTACACGATCTTTGGGCTTCACAGCATCTTCAAGAATCGCCCTGATCTCCGCTTCGGTACTGCGACCGTTTTGCGCTGCTCGCACTTTCAGAGCGCGGTGGGTTTCATCCGGCAAGTTTCTAACTGTAATTGCGGCCATACGCACACCTGAAAAATTTGATATCATCGATAGCATTTTGATAGCAATGATATCACAAAAGAGACAAAGACGAGATGAAATACTGACGGTGCCAGTTTTGCCTTGAGCAGTGTTGAATTCTTCCAGCTGTTACTTAGTCGATGCCATTTCGGCAGAAGCTACGGAAATTTCTCTTCCGATTGCTGAGGCGACGGCTGCCAGTGATTTGACCAGCTCGCTCATTTCGGTCAGTGAGAGGGCTTGCCTGGCGTCTGAAATCGATTTTTTCGGTGTCGGGTGGCACTCAATCATCAGACCATCAGCGCCGCATGCTACGGCTGCGCGAGCGAGGTCTGCAATCAGTTCACAGCGACCGGCGGCGTGGCTGGGATCGACGATCACGGGCAGGTGTGTCATCTGTTTTAAAACAGCAACAGCGCCGAGGTCCAATACGTTTCTCGTCATCGAGTCGAAACTGCGAATGCCGCGCTCGCATAGAATGACATTCGGATTGCCGCCCGCCATGATGTATTCGGCGGCCATGAGAAACTCTTCAATGGTGGCGGCGAGACCGCGTTTTAAAAGCACTGGTTTTTGGACTTGGGAAACTTTTTTCAATAGCTCGAAGTTCTGCATGTTTCGGCTGCCGATTTGCAAAACATCCAGACTGTCGTAAGCATCTTCCAGCTGTTTCGCCGACATGATCTCGGCAATCACCGGCATGCCGTGCTGTTTTCCAGTTTCGGCAAGAATCTGCAGTCCTTCCTCACCCATGCCTTGGAACGAATAGGGAGAGGTTCTCGGTTTGAAAACACCACCGCGCAAAGCTTGAACAGGAGCCTTTGATAGCACGTCGCCTACTTCCTGCATCTGCTCTTCGCTTTCGACGGCACAGGGGCCGGCCACCAGCATCAGTCGATTGCCGCCGCATGTAACTGTCGGCGAGATAACGATTTCCGTGCGGTGCTCAGGGCTCCGCTTATGTGTGAGCAGGTCGTCCAATCGGAGAGCCTCACAGCGCGTCGATTGAAACAGTATAGGGGTGAAAACCCGCTATGGCTTATACCGTGTACCTATGTGACAGATGCCAAGAGGAATTTTTGCTCATAATTTGGTCGGACGGTGATGTCAATTTGAAAAACCGAAAATCACTCCGAAAAAAGCAAAATTTTCGGAGTTATTTGGCGAAACGGTTTTGGATGCCTCAGTCACTCAACTATTTGCTATATGAAATAGTATAACAACCACCAAGAATAACGGGAGCGGGCAATAGCTGTGTCTGGCTGGTGAAAGCCAAACACAGCTAAGGAGAATCTCTCCCGCCCCCGTTAACCTGGTCTCTACGTCGCATGGCTGGTGTCCTTTCCGGAAGACTTACCGCCACTCAGTTTGAGTTGGCGTGCTTCCATCAGGCACCGTCCTTAGTCTTGTCGCCGCCTTTCTCACCTTGCGGGTTTGTGGCAGGAACAGAGACTGATTTGTCCGTATTTGGACTGATGACTGGCTGCACCGGAGCGTCTTTCACAACGGTTGAATCCTTTGTGGCAGGCGTCACTGGGGCAGTTGCCTCGTCTTTCGTCGTCACCGGCGTAGAGGTGACAACTTCAGGCGTGGCAGTCGTCGCAGCATCCTTCGCAGGCGCCACAACTTCCGTCTTGTCGGTCGTCTGAGCATCCTTTGCAGGAGCGGCAGCGTCCGTTTTGACTTCGTCAGCCGGCTTCGCAGTGGAAGCGGAATCATCGGCCTTCACCGATGCGTCCTTCTTGTCGGTTGACTTCTTATCGCCTTTGTCCGCAGGTTCTGCAGGGCAGATTACAGCAGCCGAGCCGGTCTTATCCGAGCACTTGAACTGGTGAGTCACCAATTCCAGAATCGGGTCGTCCTCGCTGGCGCCATAACCCTTCATGTAGAGCTCCTTGATGATGCCAGGGAGCTGCGGGTCATCGATTGTCTTCGGGTCGAAGTCGAACCACATGAGTTCTGCCAGACGGTAAGTACCCTTCAGAGAGTAGCTCGGCCACACGTAAGTGCGGCACAACCGCTTGGCGCCGAGGCGCTGATAGAAAGCGAGCCTACGCTGGCGCGCAGTCTTGTCAGCCGCTTCCAGGCCTTGCTGTCTGGTCGATTCAATTTCCAGAACAAGACCGAGGAACTCGGGATACTTGGACTTCAGGATTTCCAGAAGTTTCTTCATGTGTTTCGAACCAATGCCCGTAGAGCGCTTGGTCGAATCACTGGCGATATATGACAGGAGAGCGAAATTGCTCATCGGGTAAACGACACTGAAGCACAGGAGTTCACCAGCTTTGTTGGTGGTTCTGTGCAAAAGAATCGAACCCGCATCGAGAAGCCGCTGAAGCTCTTCCAGAGGAGTGCGTTCATCGGCGGGGAAAGCAGAGTTGTACAGGTCCTTCCAGTCTTGTTCTTGACCGGTTGAGACTTGACAGAGAGTAGGTGAGC
>JAYRNY010001182.1:0-3744 GCA_041911975.1 bacterium
AGACCGCCTTTTCGGTAATTTTGCCGCCGGAATCCGTCTTCTGGACTTACGGATTGCGGAGATGAAGGCCCGAGCACTGGTTGTTTTAGTCGCCAAGAGACAATGCCGTGGAGCCGTCCCATCATTTGTGCCCGCTGTTTTTTTCTATTAAACAAACTGTATACAGATAAGGATACGAGACATTGATCGGCAGTGTGCAAGAATAGCTGGAAAGGATTTTGCTTTCTACATCTGGAATTACGGGCTTTTCGAGCGATTTATTATTTGCACAAACGATGACTGAAAAAGCCGAGCAGCAATCAAACATAAGCGATGCAAAACCTGAGCCTGTGACCTCATTGATGGACAAGCCGATTCCCACAGCCTGGGGTTATCGCGGCTTCGTTCTGGTCAGCACTGCGTTCATCCTGTTCGAGTTGATTTTCGTCAGTCTGTATTCGAGCACGTCCTGGTTTGCCACCGACATTCGTTATCTGGGCATACCGGTGGTGCTCTTGTTGATTCCTGTTGCCCACCAGATTCTCCTTTCCTTTGAAAGCAGGCTGCTTTTGAAGATTGCCTTGCCTTTGAGAAACGGCTTGCCACTCGTCCTTTACTGGCATTGGCTCAAATTGGGTGAAAACGAATTGACGATAGGCCTTAGAAAAGTTGCCTACTCGGCCGTCGACGAATTGAAACTGACAATTTGGGGCAATCTGCACATTCGCACTCGCGCATTGCGCCTGGGTGTGAATGTCCATGAAGCCGGTCAAAACGGAAGTTCGGCAAAGGAGCCGACCGATTTGATCTTTAAGCTGCCACTGGGGGTAGTATCGCCACAATTTCAAAAGAAATTCATCGAGACAGTGAAGATTCACAAGCCGAATGTCTTGATAAACGAGCGCTTGCGCAAAAAGCTAGACCAGCAGGATGTTTCGGCAAGTCAGATGATTGGTGTCATGGGTGCGGCGATCCTGCTTATCGTGCTCATCGATCTCGGGCAAGCGTCATACACGTATCTAGATGTTTTGAAGAACTACTACAATGCGGACCTGAGCGCTCGTAAGAGTGAAAGAGCTGATTCGGAGCGTTATTTCGCGCAAGGCGAGAAGATTCTCAAAGAATCACTGCCGCTGTCCTGGATAAAAATCAAATTCTTCGACGAAGGAAATGGCGCAGCCGGCGTCAAAGTAGCTCGTGCCGAAGCGCTCTGGCACATGGGTCGCCGCGAGGAAGCCATAGATGAATGCCGCAATGCGCTGAAACTCTCACCCAAAGCATTTCGCATCAATCTTAGGTTGGCGCGGTGGTTGAATGCGAGCAATGCGCCCGAGAAAGCGAAGACTGAAATAGAGCAGGCTATGGAGATCAAGAAAGACTCCTTCCTCCCTCGTGGTTATATGGTCGCTCTGGAATTCGATCGCTCGGGCAAGGAACCGGCTGAAAAGTTATACGAAACATATCTTAAGGAACTGGACGACGAACTCTTCGGAGAGGAGCCGGTTTGGCCTCCCGGGGGTGAACGCTTTCTGCATGACATCTGGTATCGGGAAGACTTGACATTTGTCTTCAACCGGCTGCTAAAAATGGTTAACCGCTCTTGATTTCTGAGACTTGTTTCAAGTCAAGGTATTAGCCGCCTGAGACGCGGTATCATCGTCTGCTGAGGGTTTTCGAGACCCGCGCCAGTTTCAGAGTTTGCCCTTTTCGAGTTTTTAAATGGCGTTAGCCAAAAAATCTTTTGGAGTTCTTGTCACCGCCCTTGGTTTATTCGTTGCGGTGGAGGGCTGGCTCACGTTTGCTCATCCGCTCTCCCATCTGCCAGTGGCGACGCTGGAGCAAGGCGAGCTCTACAACTCGATCAAGTGCATTGAGAAAGAAACGTCCGGCAAAGAATGTGCACCATATGTGGTGTTGTTGGGCAGCTCTCTTATGGTGGCACCCGTAGTGCAGTCCGAGACGCAATACAGGAAGAAGCCAGTAAAGAGATTTTTCGAAAGACGAGCGACTGCATGCGAAAACAGCCTCAATAACCTGGTTTTGTCCTCCCCTAGAAACAAAACGGTGCGCATCTACAATGCCGCCGTTGGTGGCGGCATGGTCTCGGATGACTACTTCGTCGCCCGGCAGCTTTTGCAATCAAAAAATCCGCCGGTTGCGATCATCTGTGGTGTTGCTCCGCGTGATTTTCAGGACAATCTTGTGCCGGGGACGTACTCTACAAGCGCTTTTCAGATCCTCTCCAATGTAAATGACTTAAGCCCGGTCTTCGCGGACAAAAACCTGAGCTTAGACCGAAAATTCGACGTGTGCATGGGCCGAGTTTCCAGCCTCTGGCGCAATCGTGCCGAACTAAAATCTTATTTCGGACTGATATCGAAAAAAGTGATTGAAAGGGCCTGCCCCTCCGTATTATTCGATAAATACGGTCCGACCTTGACTCTGTCACCGCAGCGCAAAGGTACTTTCCCCGAGGAAGTAAAAGGCACGCCCATGGCATATCCAGGCTATGCCATCGACCACTATGATGCGCTGAAAACGGCACAGCAATACATGCGCAGCTACAATCCGATTGACAAAAAAATGGTGGACGAGCAGTTTGCCTATTTCCAGCGTTTGCTGACTCTTGCAGAAAAGAGCGGCGTAGATCTGTTTATAGTCAACATGCCTCTGAGCCGCTCTAACAAGCAATTGATGCCGGCTGGCTTTTATCAGTCTTACCTGAGCCGGCTGAATAGTGTGTGCACGGGCAGCACGGTGACCCTGCGCGACTTTAATAAAAGCCAATGGGACGACGATGGCAATTTTATCGATACAGTGCACATCAAACCCGAGAAGAGCATTCAGTTCATCGGCGAATTGATGAAGTCTGTAGCCGATTCGCCGGTGGCACTTTCGTTTTCTCGTAGGAAAAATATGAGCGTCGGCGCCCGCTCTGGTTCTCAGCCTCAATAATATTGCCTTTCCAATAGTAAGAAAGGTCTTCTTCCAGGGAATACTTCCCTAGGAGTCCAGCCTGTTGTCTGCGGAGTAAAACTGCCGTGTTGCCTGTTCGATCCTTGATTGCCGCCATTGCCGCCCTGGCTCTCTCAGCACCTTGCTCATATGCTGACGCACCGCCCGCGCCTCAGACAGATGCGACTCCGGCTGCTCCGGACGCAAAGCGCCCCATTCGCGACAAGTGGGCGCTGGTGGTAGGCATAAGCAATTTCGAAAATCCCAAGGTACCGACACTGAAGTATTCGACCAAAGATGCTCGCGACTTCTACAATTATTTGATCAAAGACGCGAACTTTCAGCCCACGCATGTCCGCATGCTGCTTGATGAGAAGGCTACACGTCGCCGCATCATCTCCGAGCTGGGCAACCGTTTTCTGGCACGCCTGGCTCGCCCCGGCGATCTTATTGTGCTGTTCTTCTCCACGCACGGCAGCCCTTCGCAGATGGATTTACGCGGCAAAAGCTACCTTGTTACATATGATGCCGATCCGGAAGATCTCGATGCTACGGGAATAGGAATGCAGGAAGTCAACGATAAAATTCACAGCCGCGTTTTATCCGATCGCGTCGTGCTAGTCCTCGATGCCTGCCATTCAGGAAGCAGCGACCCTAATGCCAAAGGAATGCATCGCGTCGGCAACATGGATGCCGGCGCAATTGCGGAAGGCTCCGGTCAGCTAGTGATTTGCAGCAGCAAGCCCGACGAGCAATCGTGGGAGTCAAAGCGCTACGAAAATGGAGTGTTCACGAGAAACTTGCTCGAGG
>JAYRNY010001183.1:0-6189 GCA_041911975.1 bacterium
CAAAGCCGCAAGCCGGCAGGTTAAAAGGGGTCAAAGGACCGGAGTACATGGCGTTGTACTCCGGTCCTTCCTTTTCAGCAATTGATCACGGACGTGGCACAATCCTGGCCACATCTGCCATCAATTCCTCGATTTCAGCTTCGCTCAGCGTCTTGCCGCGGTACAAAACAGCTTCGCACCTGCTCACCACCCTAATTATCTCTTGAACGTTTGGATGATCGGACAGCTGCACATTCAGCTCGGCGATTGTCGCCGACTGCAAATTGAAGTAGCGGCGTACCACCTGGACTATTGCGCGAAAGTGCCCGTGCGAAAAGCCGTACTTCCCGGCGTCCGCAAACAAGCGATCCAGATTGCGCCAGGCGATCTCTTCTCGGTTGGTCTTCCTGCCAGGTCGCATGCGGTTCAGCCAGCGAACGACGGCGATACCAGGTCCTAGAAGAACCAGGAGTATACCGGCAACGAGCAGACCGTAAGTGGGCCACGGCACCACTTGCGGCACTTCTTCATCATCATTCTCTCTGAATCCGTCCCCAGGCGTTGCGGTGGGCGACAGCGTAAAGGCGAATGCAGGCGTGGAGAGCACGCGCCAATCAGGAGACGTTGTGGCATTACCCTGGGCATCGCGGATGTTTCCAAGGGCGTACCTCAGATCGAGCCTAAACAACAGGTAAGGCGCAGCAGACGGCGGGACAGTGCTCTGAACGACGAGTTCGATCTTGAGCAAGTTGCGCCCGTCGCGCAGTCGCATCATT
Source organism: bacterium (assembly GCA_041911975.1). Lineage (GTDB taxonomy): Bacteria > Cyanobacteriota > Vampirovibrionia > Obscuribacterales > Obscuribacteraceae > QKMZ01. The sequence continues at coordinate 756 of JAYRNY010001183.1, forward strand.
TCCACATCCACCGGCGACTGCCCCTGGCCAAGCGCACCAGCAGGCACCAGATCGAACTCCTGCCCGTTGAGGGCGAGGACGCCGCGAGCCAACGATTGCATATCGATGACGACTGACGGATCGACAGCCAGCAGTATCCTGACTCTGATCGGATCCATGAGGCGATGCCCGAAATGGCGGGGCGCCTCCACACGCATCTGAATACGACCGCCTTCACAGGCCTTTACCGCCGGATTGGGCGGCATCGCCGGTGCTGTCGAGTATGGATAGCTGCGCACCATCGCCTGACCAGCCTCAGCGCAATCTCCGAGCGCAACGCCGGGAACAACTGCCGGTCCGAGGGACTGAGCAGTTGGGCCAGGAATCGCAGTTCCATTTGCAGGCGGCGATGCTTGCGCCGGAGTAGGAGGTGTCTGCGCGAACGCATGAAAGATGGCACCAGGCACCGCCACCAGTATCATAGCGAATGCCAGTCCATTGAGCGATCTGCGAAGAAACCCGAGGCAATCTTCAACCATCGTTGTTCTCCTTTTCGCTAAGAGCAGGTCTGCGCAAAACACCGCGCACCTGCAGAAGCAAGAGCAGCGCCAGCGCGACAGAAAGTGGTATGGCAAACAAATGACGCACACCGATTTCCACTCTTTCACCGGCCAGGACACTTGCCCAGCGGATCTCCAGAGCATCTCCCGGCGCCAGGCGAATATACTCGCCGCCGGACGCTTCACGCAGCTGCAGGAGAGAATCTTCTTCGAAGTGCGTGAGCACAGGCTGCCCATCTCGCATCAGGTTGCCGCGCATCTCGCCTGACGAGGAATACTGAGGGATAGCCGAAGGCTGGGTGCCGCCGACTCCCACGATGATCAGGCGCACTCGCCGTCGCTCCATTTCGGAAACAACCTGACGCAGGTCATCGGCAGAGCCGGTAAATCCTCCATCCGAAAAGAGAACGATGACGCGCTCTCGCCCCTCCTGATTTTCAGCAAGAGAAGAGTTTCCGGCGGTTGCATTACCAAAGAACAGTTGCAGTGCCTCCCTCAGTCCGGAAGCGAAGTCCGAACCGTTGCCAGGCGCCCCGCCGACAGGCATCCAGTGCCGAATTATCCAGCGCAAAGACGCATGGTCGAAGGTCAATTCCGCCTGGGTAAAGCCCAGTCCGGAATAAGTGACGATGCCCAGACGATTGCCGGACAGAGCCGGCATGATGCGCGACTCGATCGTGTATTTCACAAAATCGAGCCTGCTGCCATATGCGCCGGACACCTGGCGACCAGGCAGACCATCCCGGTCAGGCATGAACGGCCGGTATTCCTCGCTGGCCATGCTGCGAGACACATCGCTGACGACGACAACATCGACAGTACCCGCCCGTGCTCGCACGGCCGCCCCCTGCACCACAGGCTGTGCCGCAGCCAAGGAAAGCAGCATGATGCACATGGCATAGACACTGAAGATCAGCATCTCAGCACGCGCGCTGAGCGGAACGCTGAAGCGATTGATCAGCCGCGTCTCGCCGTAGGCAGCACGAGCCGCCTTGCGAGCCTTGTATCCGGCGCGATAAAACACTGCAGAAAGAAGAACCACGATCAACCCGGCGCCCAGACAGACTGGCGCCATAAGAGTGATTGCAGACATTGCATTCTCCTCAGAGGTCGTCGCGATTGCCCGGACCCGGCATATTACCAGGGTTCTGGCCCGGCACGCGTTGCGCTTCCTGAGAGCCGGCACCCGGCCTGCGCGCCGCGCCCTGACCTCTCGCCAGATCCGGTCGCTGATTGAAAAGCAGCTCCAGGTTGTACCTGACGATCAAAGACAGCTCTCGCAAGCGTGCCGCGTCATCGCCATAATACGCACCGGCACCGCTGGGATTGAGCCGCAACGAGAGAAGCAGAGCAGCAACTGCCGGCTCCGCCTGTTGCGCGCGAATCAGCACCATCCCCTTGTGAAAGCCGGCTCTTGCAGCCAGCTCAGTGTTGGCGCGTGGATAGATGAAACGTTCCATCCAGCTCGCCTGAAGCACCCGCTGATAGGCGCTCAAGCTGCGATCGAACATTTCGACTGCCTGCTCAGCGTCGCCTGCTTCATAGGCCGCCAGCCCGGCGTTGTAGAAGTCGATCTGGTCGGAGCGCCAGCGCGCCAGCGAGACGCCGCCGAGAAGCATGATGCTGCCGGCGGCAAATACCAAAAGCCAGAAAAACACCCGCCACTTCTTGTTGTTCAGCATTGAGGTCTCCTCATGCATCTTCGAGAATCAGAGCGGACACAGACAGATAAGCGAGCAGCAGCATAGCCGCCAGCATTGCCAGATATCCGTAGAGCTCGAGATAGTTTTTTGAGCGTTCGATCTGAACTACAGAACGCTCGAGCTGATTGATGGTGGAAAATGCTGCACGCATTTGTGCATCATTGCCGACAGGAATGATTGAACCGCCGACCGCATCCACCAGCCGGCGCAAATCGCCAGTCAGAGGCGAGGAGTTGATCCAACCCGGTCCGACTCCCAGAACGTAGACACGAATACTCAGCTCTCTGATTTGGCGTGCCAAATCGCCGCTGCGCGCGAGGTCCATCGAAGCCTCGCCGTCGGTTACGAGAATGAGCACTCGCGTCTGCGAGTCACTCAACTCGCGAAAATGATCGACGGCTCCCTGAATAGCGCCTCTGGGACCATCGAAATTCGTACCGCCCGAGACATAGCGATCGATTTGCTCGACTCTGCGCGCAACGACATCGAGATCACGGCTGAGCGGCCAGCAGTAAAACGACTCATCGTTGAAGACAAGCAGCGCCACTCGGTCGCCTTCTCGCGAACGAATGAAGTCAACCATAGCGGCGCGTGCGGCAGCTATACGAGTGAGAACCGGTGGAGAGCCGGGCGGCGGAGGCGGAGCAAAGAATGATGGTCGATCGCCATCGACCGGCTCACTCATTGAGAAGGAGATGTCTGCCTGTATGACGAAGTCGCGCGTCTGTATCGCCTGTCTTTCGGCAACTTGCGGAAATACCGGGCGAGCCAGAGAGAGGCAGGCCAATGTCCACAGCAAGCAGAGCAGAAGTGAAACGGTCCGGCGCAAAAGCGACTGCCCGGACACACGCAAGTGCGCATGCACTTGTGTATGCCCGAGTGAATTTCTGCGCAGCCGCCCGAGCCAGAAGATTGGCACGAGCAGTGCAATCAAACCGAGATAGTAAGGGTCTGTAAAGGTCATGCGACCTCCATGCATGGTTGAGGTGCGAAACTTCAGTTCGCGAAAGGAGCGCTAGAACGCGCTGAGCTACTTTGCCGTCTAGCGATCTGCCAACCTCGTCGATCGCGTTTCATCCGACGAGCGTGTCTTGCTCGCAAAACATATGTGTTCGGCACTGAAATATCGACTGGCGCGAAAGCACTCCATTTCGGATCTGAAAAAACGTATTTCTGAAACTGACACGGCAACCACCCGCAAATCAACAAATGGAACCCGCGCCAACCCTTAGCTTTCGCTCAAGTGAGATTTCAAAAGACCAAACTTTCGCAATTAAGATTTCGCTGCAATTTAATGCTGGCGCAGTTAATCGTTCTCAACAATTGCATGGTTACTGCCTGGTAGCTAATGCAAAAATTGAGCGGTAGAATCGCAGAGCAATAGCTATCCTTGCACAGCCTGCGCAATTAGGAATATTAACTCCGACAGCAAAGAGCGGCTGTGCATGCCCGTCTCAGGCATGAATTGCGCTACTTAAGAACGCTTCAAAAGCCCGAAATGGAAAAGCCTGCTATTCCCTCGCGGGCTTAAGCAGGCCAGACCAAGACATGTTACTAAACCGACAGACCATCTGTCGTAAATCGGTTATACCCAACGCGCAGAAGAAATACTGTAATGAACAAAACACATACTGCCCTTGACAGAATTTGCAGTTTGAGCTTAATCACCCGAGAGGGTGATCTAAATGTCGCGCAGGGGATCTGCATGCGACTCGGCACGCAGGGTGTTTCAGGCTGAGCCCGTACGTCAAAGTTTGCTTGAACTCTCCAGCTTCTTCGTCAGCGCCACTGCTTGTTGCCACGGCAAATGGCCGCCGCCGCTGTCCTTGCAATCAGCCAGTGCAACCAGCACGATGGCGCGATTAACATCACTGAGCTGGGCGTACTCAAACATAAATTGCGCAATTAATGTATTGCAATCCCGCAAGCGCAATTTGGTAGGTTTGCACACACCTTGATTGGACAAAACATCTTTTCTCAAAGCGGCAGCAACATGATGGAATGCGGCTTCCTTCATGTTCTTATTTAGTGAATGAAACGCCAGGCTTCCGTAAAGCGCCATCTGCGTTTTGGCCTCTTCTTGATTCCAATCAGAGAAAAATGCAGGATGCGAGACGATCGACAAGAGTTTGCAACTGCGCGCGTTCTTTCCCAACAAACGCGCGGATTCAAAACACACCATCTCTCGCGGAAACATCCCCAGCTTTTTCTTGTTTGCAAGAAATCCAGTTTCGTCTTCCGTGCACAACGCCATCAAAACAGCGCTCAAAGGCTGAGTTTGCACCAGCCCCTTGGATTGAAAGTCGGAAGCTACCACAGCGTTGCCACTGCCGGCAGATGCCTGCATTTCTATTGTGTAACTTTGGAAAATCATGTGAGCACACTAACGGGTAGGTTGTTCTTACCCTTTGTATTACTCAAACCTGACACCAGCTTGACACGTTCAAAAGTGTTCTTTTCTCCAGTTCCTTCAGCCTTTTTGCTTCGTTTAAATCTCGCTGCGCATCCTCATGTTTGTGGAGCCGGTCCAACACTCGCGCTCGCTGCGAGTAAAAGGCAGGATTGAATTTACTTCTTGCAATTACGAGATTCATCTCCGCCAGCGCTTTGTCCAACTCGCCTTTCTTCTCCAGGACTTCAGCCCGCATGGCACGAAACTCTATCAATTCCGGATGCTTTTCACAAAAAGCATTCAAGTCTCTCAGTGCTTCCTCGTCTTTGTGCAATCCCATGAAGCAACGGATTCTCACACTGTAGATAAAGCGATCATTTTCTACGGCGAGAAGCTTATTGAGATCCGGAATGGCTGCCGCGAAGTTACCTTGCCGAAAATAAATCAATCCACGGTTACCATACTGCCTTGGCAATTGGGAATCTTTAGTGTGTTTTACAAGATAGTCGTAATCATCAAATGCCTTTCTGTAATTCTTTGTTAGTTCATAAAGCCTGCCCCGACTGTCCAAATAAGTGAGATTGCTCGGCTCGCGCTTAATCGCCTTGCAGTAGTCAGCAATAGCAAGATCGTCATGTCCTTCTTTATGGTGAACGGCCGCACGCGCTGCAAAAGCGGAACCATCAGGACAACACTCCACCCATTTGTCCATTGCACTTCTTGCCTGGGCAAACTTTCCCTGCTTCCGCAGAAGGGCGGCAATCGGTGCGAAATTGCTTGCCAGCTGGGGAAATTTTTCA
>JAYRNY010001184.1:0-6436 GCA_041911975.1 bacterium
AACTCGACTTTCAATCTCTCCAGCGCGCGCGGGGCCGGGCCTTCATAATTAACGCCAGACTTATAGAAACCGCTGCCGTGGCAGGGACACTTGAATTTGTCCTCATTCGTCAGCCAGACAGGTGTACAGCCTAAGTGCGTGCAAATTGCCGAAATTGCGTAGATTTTGGCCGGCTCGCGAACAATCCACACTCTTTGATCGCGCACCCATCTAGTATCGACGGTCCCGATCGCATACTCATGCGGGAAACCAGCCCTGAATACTTGAGCGGGTTCGAAAAGCACTTTCGGAAACATGAATCGCACTAGGCCTGCCACCACTCCACCTGTGGCGCCCAGAACAGACAGCCACCCAAGACCGGTCACGACTTCGCGTCGCCCCCATAAATGAGGCGACGACTTTTTGGCGCAGCTGCTCGAGCAATCACCACCCTCGCATTTATTTGATTTGCTGCTCTCAATGTGCTCAGGCACGTTTTCTTTCACCCCCTGAATCCGGATAGACAATCGATATTGTTTCTTTAGGACAAACAGTGACGCAAAGCTTGCAGCTTACACACTGGTTCTTGTGCGCGTTGAATGCTAAAGCCGCGGCATAACCTTCACCGGGAGTAGAACTTATCTCCAGGCACTGGAAAGGACATATATCGATGCAATACTGGCACCCGCTGCAGATCGACTGCTCGACTTCAGCCCACGGGCGCTCCTTAGGTTTGAGAAATTGATACCTGTCGCCAGACGGGTTGGATATGCATGACACCGGACAAACTATCCCGCACGCTCCGCAGTCTATGCACTGGCGCGAGACGATCACGTGCAATTCCTTCGGCTGCCCGTCGATACATGACACTGGGCACACTCTTCTGCACGCCCCGCAACCTACACACTCTGCATGAATGAAATGAGTCATGATACTGCTGGTAGTACCACATGCCGCTCAAAAGAAATGTCATACAAAACAGCGAGTCTGTCCCCCCGCTGTTTCCCAAATTCAAATCCCAACGCCAGAATACCACCCGAAAAGCAATCCAAGCATAGGCGCATTCAGGTACCCACCCAAAGAACGTGGAAACATTTTTCTTCTCATACCAAAGAACGATTTTGCCTGCAAGCAATCAGAGTAATTTCGGCGAGGAGGAGAGAATAATGCCCAAACTAGAATTTGATGTGGACGATCCAATGGAGATGGTCGGCGTTAGCCTGGAGGGAGACTTTGACGAGATGGCGGCAGGCGTCATAGATGAATTCATCATCATGGGCTACTGCGAAGAATCGCTATTGCCGCTTTTCCAGAATCCTTTTTACAGATCAACACATGCAATTCTTCTGGCAAAAGGCGAAGGCTATGTGCGCGACTTGATCAAGCGCCGCATTTTGATCTGGGTCTGACCCACTGATCTGACAGCGCAGTATAAAACCACGGTGAAAAGTGGAATTTAGCTTCGCTCCACCCACATTTCTTTCAATAGAATGACACTACCGAGCTACTTCCGAACCAGACACATTCATGCTCCCCGGAAGATAAGCACCAACAGCCGCTAGGTACTGCCCAGTCATGCAACCATCACACTGACATCACATATAGTGGCAGAAAGAACATAAAAGGAGAGGCTGCCGAGCAACACTCATGATCTTGGCAGGTCTGGTGTCGGCAAGGTAACCAGTTGATTTTCAACATACCGACAGATGAAAATTGGACACATCAAAACACGAGCAAACCAGTCAACTTTATCAGGATTTACAAATACGGTGCGGGCTAACTTGAACAGAATAAAGCGCTCTCTTTCCTGTGCCGCACTAATAATGATCTTGTGCCATGCATTCTGCCTGGCTTGCTGCGCAGAGGAAATGAGCGTCGACTTGAGCTGCAAACATGAATCCTTGATTCAAGAAATAAACGATCTGACAAAGGAGATTCTCCTTATTGAAATAGAGATTCAAAAGTCAAACACTATTTTCAGGCTGGAATCCACCCGCCAGCCTAAGCTAAGAGCATGGCGTCAATTTGCATACAGCCAGACGAACTCTAATATGACTGAAGCCGCGCTAATTGGGAGAATGGCGCTGTCTTACCCGTACACGAAGGAGTACTCGGGCAGACCAGATCAAAGAGCCATTCAACGATGCGCTGCGACATCCATGGTCGGGCAGCTAATCGCTGCTAGTGGTGAGACTTTTGAAGTGATTGCCAATTTACGGGATTATCGGAAAGCCTCCCTAAAGGCGAGGGATCCCAAATCTTATCGAACAAGAGTGACCAGTTCTGTTAAAGAGCTGGACGCCCTCATAGAGAAGAGAGAACGGTTGATAGGCAGCGCGGAGTTAAGCCCATATGACTTGAAAATTCTCAAGTGTGAGTCGACTTTATTGAAAGACATGAGAGATCTGGCGCTTGTTCAGTACGGTCATTATCGTAGCGGTGCCAGACGGCTGCAGTTCTTTCAGAATGCGGCATATCTTCTCAGCATCAGCAAAAATCTAGTAGGCGCCACCAGCAATTTGTTGAATATTCAAGCGTCACGGCGTGGCGACACCAATTGTTCCGGTTATGCATCACTTCTAAACCTGGTTGCCGGAACACTGGTCGTTGCAACTCCAGTCATCGGGCGAGTATCAGGCAATCTCGCCGGACTTGCAGATCGGCGCCTGGTCAGCAAGGAATTTGCTGATCTCCAGGCAAGCGAGACCTCCGCTTTCATGCGAGATCGTCTCCATTATTCTGAGACGCTCAAGCAAAATAACGTGCCGCCCTCCAGTGCTAACCTCGAAAAGAAACTTGCTGAGATTTTCGCCGCTGAGGAATCACTGCTTCTTACCCAGGAGGTCAACATAGAAAATGAGCGCAAGCAAGCAAAAAAAACAACAGTCGAAAATGTCATCACCGGATCAGTTGTTGGTTCAAGCCGCATGGCAGCCGGCATTCTCGGCATGGTCGGCACCTGGAAATATCCCGATCGCCGCTGGATCTCATCCAGGTATACGGCGGCCGCCTGCACAATATATGGTGCAGGTACAGCCTTCAATTCCCTTGAGACAGCAAGGGTGCGCATCGCTCAAGTACGTCACGAACGCAAGGAGAAAGAGCGTGGTTCCATGCCGCGGCAAGTATTGCAAGAAAGGCTTGCCGCACTTGATGCAATGTCACAGTCATTGACAGGAGAGGGAATTGCCGTGGCTCAGACGAATAGCCGCAAAACACATTAAGACTAGACCTAATTCCTCATCGTCAGATCCGTAACTTGCGAGATGCCCAATAGACTTTTCCAATCCTATTAATGTGATTTCTTCGTCCCTTCGTTGCCCATCATCACTCGTCTTACGCCATCGATGATGCTCCACGGGTGTGGAGGGCATCCGGGAATATACAAATCTACCGGCAGCAAACTATCCACTCCATTTGCTTCTGAATAGCCTCCTTTGTGCAGTCCACCCGATATTGCACAGGTGCCTACGGCTATTACCCGCCGGGGCTCTGCCATAGCTTCATAACAGGACTTTAGCGCCTCGTGCATCGCTTTCGGCACGGGTCCCGTCACCAGGAGAACATCAGCAAAACGCGGCGAAGCTACTACATGAATGCCGTATCTCTCCATGTCGAATATTGAGTTTCCACAAGCGGCAATTTCCAGATCGCAGGCACTGCACCCGGTGGAAACAACTCGGCAGGCAATCGACTTGGCGAAAATTCCCGCTGAATTCGAAAGTGGGGGAGTCGATTGCTGCTGCCCATTTGAAACAATCAAATCTTCACGCGTAAATCGGCCAATCGCCAGGTTCTTATTTGCGACTAAAGTCTCCTGCGGGCACTCTCGAATGCACATCGCGCAGCCAATGCAGGCAGCGAGATCAATCGACACCTTGCCGCCATTTGAACCATCAGAAACCGTAATCGCATCAGTTGGACAGGCTGCGCTGCACGCGTTGCACTCATTGCCGGAGCAGGGCTGCCCGCTGAAGGTGGGAATGCCCATTGCGCCTGCAGAGGGCGCGCAATAGTCTTTGGATGTAACCACACCATTATTCAGTAAGAAACTTAGAAGTCTGAGCACGGCTACACCTCACAAGTCATGTCCGCTGTACGAGAGGGCGAAGCTCTTATTGCACAGCGGGAAGTCCGCGACAAGATTGTTGCGCACGGCAATGGCAAGTCCGGTCCAATTGTTTACACTTGGATCTTTCATGGCATAACGGCAGCATTTCCCATCGCCGTCGGTAAATATCAAATGAATGAGCTCGCCGCGGTGAGCTTCGACAACTCCTATTCCGGATGAGTTTTTCGGCAGTTCATCCGGCAGTTTCACACTTATGTCACCCTCGGGCAGACCGTCAATCAGTTGTTCTATAAGAAATAGACTGGACTCCAATTCAGCGATACGCACTTTGGCACGGCTGAGAACATCGCCACCGACCTCCAGTGCGACAGGCACTCTAACTCTGGGATAGACGCCGTGTATGAAATGCTGCCGGGCGTCATACTTCTGATCGCTGGCTCTTCCGGCTGGACCGACAATGCCGAAGTCGGCGGCCAGGCGCGGCGAAATTTTTCCGATATTCTCCATGCGATCGCGAGCGACTTCATTCGACATAAAGAAGGAAATTACAGGTCTGAGGGATTTTCTCAACTTATTGGCGGACTCTTTGATGCCTCGCAATCGGGGTGAAGGATCGTATACAACCCCTCCCGGGCATATGAAACTTCTTTGCAGTCGGCTGCCTGTCAACTGTTCGCCCATTCCAAGGGCGACTCCCCTCAACTGTCCCAACGTCGCCGAAATGGCAAGAAAACCGATGTCTCCGGCCAGACCGCCCAGGTCGTTTATGTGCATCGCCACCCGCTCAATTTCAAGCGATATCGTCCTTAAGAAGTCAGCTTTGTATGGCGCCGGCTGGCCAAACAGGCTCTCTATGGCTATTGAATGCGCCAGTGCATATGCCGCTGCGCTGTCACTGGCTGCGGCTTCCGCCAGAAATCTCTGCCGGCGCCATGGCAGCTCGCAAAGCCTTTTCTCCACGCCACGGTGAACATAGCCAAGACGAATCTCGAGATTGAAAATCACTTCACCCAGACAGCTAAATCGAAAATGCCCGGGCTCGATTATTCCAGCGTGAATCGGCCCGACCGGAATTTCGTATATACCATCACCTTTGACCACCATCGGCTTGTAATCACGATGGTTGCCGTTGGAAGAGTCACTCGTCTCTGAAACAAGTGGAATCAAAGATGCCGGATAAGACTCGTGCAGCAGATTGTGTTTCAATCGCGGATGGTTTTCCGGTTCCAAACCGAACATATCCCAGAGAGTTCGCTCGAACCAGTGCGCTTGTGAAATAACAGGAGCCAACGAATGATAACGTGTCGTTTCCAGCGGCGTTTCCCAGCAAACAGCACGACTTTCAGCAGTATTCAACACGAGAGAAATTAATTGTTTTCCGTCAATCGATGAGATCAAACCGAGCCGATTGCCACTCTGGTGCAAAAGAGGCCGCAACACGTCAATTCGCTCATTTAGAACTATTTCATTGCGTTCTAGTTTCATAGCGCCCTGACCATAATCAAAGGAATCGCCGTCAATCCAAGAACGATCGTGCAGAGACCAAGCAGTGAAGGAATCAGATATCGTGAAATCGCACCGGCTTGATTTAGTTCCTGTTTCGGCGCTCCCCAGAGTATTTTGGCAACATGAATGCTGACTGCGACAAAACTTATGGCCAGCGCAATCAGCAAAATGGCAACCGCGATTCCCTGCATGGCATCGGCGGACTTCGCAAGGATCAGCCATTCAGCTATAAACGCGCCGAATGGTGGCATGCCGGTAACTGCCGCTGCGCATATTGCAAAAAGAATGCCGCAAGTCGGACTCACTTTCAAAACGCCGCGTATCTGGCTCAAATCCTTCGTTCCAAAATATTGAATGATATTGCCGGACAGAAGAAACAGAGCCACTTTCGCAACACTGTGATTGAGCGCCTGAAGGAAGAATAAGACGGGAGAACCAAGCCCGATCGCCACCAGCATTATTCCGACATTCTCAATGCTGGAGTATGCCCACAAGCGCTTGATGCCGTATTGATGAACGAGGAACAATCCGGCAGCCAACGCCGTAAGCGCTCCCCAAAATACCGGCACCGACTCGCATATGCCGTGGTGCTCGGTGAGCCTGAGCAGTTCCGTGATGCGCCAGATCGAGAACAATGCGCAATTGAGCAGTGCTCCGGAAAGCATCGCAGAAGCTGGAGCAGGAGCCTCGGAATGCGCGTCCGGAAGCCAGGTGTGCAGAGGGAAAATGCCGGCTTTGGTTCCATAGCCAAGCAAGCAGAAGATGTAACCGAGTTCCAAAAGTTTCGGCTCCAGATGTCCGGCACATCCGATCAAGTCACGAACGTTTAGTGAACCGCCCTGAACTGCCCCATGCTGACTGGATGCAAATATAAGTATC
>JAYRNY010001185.1:0-3983 GCA_041911975.1 bacterium
CATTGTCTGCGGTCTTGGGAATGTCGGCGTCAGGGTCGTTCAGCACCTGAAGCAATTCGACGAAATGATGGTGGTGATTGAAGCCAATAAGGAATCACGCTTTGCCCACGAAATTGCCGGAAGCGACATCCCTGTGCTATTTGGAGATGCGAGGGACACAAGACTTTTGGAAAACGCCAATTTACCAAAAGCGAAAGCCGTCATCTGCGTTACCAATGACGACATGGTCAATCTGGAAACCGCATTGACCGCCCGCGAGTACAATCCAGACATAAAGATCATTATCCGCATGTTCGATCAAAAGCTGGCGAAGAAAGTGCAGAAAAGCCTGGGCATCCATGGTGTCTACAGCTCTTCGGCAAGGTCAGGTCGGCTCTTTGCACAAGCGGCAATCAGCGAAGACATCATAGACTCCTTTGAATTCGGAGGCACGACAATCAATGCCTACCAGCTGACAGTAGAAGCTGGAAGTCCTCTGGTTGGAGAAACAGTTGATGACGTGCGTTATAAGAATGAAGTGACCGTGCTGCTTCACGAAAAAGCCGGAGGCGAACTCGATTGGAACCCGTCGCCTTCAAAAGTCCTATCCGTGGGCGACAAGCTCTTGATTATGACCGATCGGCACGGCATCAGCAGATTGCAGAGCACCAAGAAAAAACTGGCCCTGAAAAAAGACCTCGAGTAAACGAGCGCTCAGCGAAAGTAGCGGATCAGGCAAATGCGAATGATGGCAGGAAGGCTAACGTAACCTATCGATAGAATACGAGCTTCGTTTTTGCACAGGCGAAATTCTAGTGAATACATTGGCAGAGTTTGCGATTGCGCAGGTGGGTAACTACCAAAATCAGGTTGCCCGTGGTTATGAACGGCAGCTCGTACTTTTCGCCGAAAATCGGTCCGGCAATAAGAAGAGCGCCAGCCACCAGAGAGAGACCAAATACTGTTGCCACCAAAACTTGCTTCTTGCGATGCTGAAGATATCCCGGTCCAATCGCGAAAATCGCGAAGGCGAAAACGAACAAGGCGATCACTCTATGCGCCAATTCGCCCTCGAGAAACTGCAATCCGAGAAAAGGAAGAAAGGCAATTAGAAATGGCATCGCCATGCAATGAATCAAGCACAGCGTGGACGCTGCTATGCCAAGGTTATCCAGTAAGAGCGTTCTTTGAACTTGCTTGTGATGCTCCTGGTGAGCAATGCTTTCCTCGGGCGAAACTAAGATTTCGTCGCCGAGGACCGCGGAAAAGACGCTGGTGGCATCCCTGGGGGAGCTGCGCTCACCGTGCTCGTGGCTATGCTTGTGCTTATGGGAGTGCTTCTTGTCGCAGCACGACTTCTTCTGCGTTTGATGTTCAGAAGAGTGCTCACGGGAAGATTGTTGTTGTATATCGGCGTGCAACGGATTTACACCTGAGTGGGAAGTAAATTGAGAAGGAGCCTGAATCGAAGCGGGAGTCGAAGCTTGAGCCGCTGCCTGGGATTCGGACTGGGAACGACCGGCAACTGCTATTGGCCCATCAGCACCGGCTTTTCCATGGCCGCCGCAGCAGTCGCCACTGGAATGGACTTCCACTACCAGCTCTTTGGCCTCTAAGCCTGTCTTCTCTTGCTGTGCTGAATCGCTAATAATCGTTTTCCTTCCTACTCTTACCCTACCGCTTTTTTTCAGTTTGAAAACGATATTCATTTGTATTTTACTATTTCAATCTTATCATCACGGTTTCAGACCTGCCAGGACGCACCGCAAAGGAGCCGAAACGGCAACAGGAAGCGGGTTCCCTGAAATGGGCTGCCGAGATTGGTGGGCTTGCGTTCGTTAAGCATGTTGTCGATTCGAACGTCAAAACTGGACGGGATCAGGCGATTGACCCGGACGGATTTGGGTGTGTTGTAGCCTGTGTTCAGCCCGAGAAGCGTGATACGGGGCGTACGCTTCGGCTGCGGACCAAAAATCTCCGGATCGAGTCGATTGGGCAGACCGGACAGAGTCTGCACATCGCCCAGAACCCACCATCCATGCCTGGAGCGATAGCCATAGGCGGCAGTCAGAGAATAGCGGCGGTCGTGATCGGGGTATTTCTCACGCGGTCCTTCCACAGCCTCGTAAATGCCTCCGGTGACAGCTCCCGATCCTCGCAGATAGGCAACCTGAACTGTGTTGGAGACAAAACCGTTGAAGCCGTAACCATCTCGCGCCGGCTTCAGTTCAAGGCGCGTCTCAACCCCATAGGACTCCTGTGCCGAGAGTTGCAGACGGTTGTATATCGGCGTGTTTTGAATAACGCCGGAATCGCCGAAATTAGTCAGTTTCTTGTAGTACAGATTGGTGCGAGTAACCAGGCGCGGTCCAAACTGGTTTTCCAAACTGACGTCTACGAGATTGCCTCGAGTAGCGCGCAACGGGCGGATTGTTCCGTTGTAGATGCCGTTGGTCTGCCCCTCGGAGATAAGTGGGGCGGTGACAAAAACATCGACAGGCGGGGGGGTGAATATGTTGGAGAATGAACCGCGCAGCACCGCATTTGGTGTAATGACAAAAGAGGCACCGAAACGGCCGCTTGCCTGCGCGTCGGTTACGGTCTGACGTTTGAAAGGAGTCAAGTCACACGGCTCGACACCCGGAACACTGAGCATTGTTTGAGCAACTTTCATGGTATTGCCGAATACGCCGTGATACACATCTGCACGAACACCGGCATTGACAGTCAGTCTTTTGAGAAACCCATCGCGCGGCTTCCAGGCATCTTGCGCCCAGGCACTTTGCAAATAGCGAAATCCGTTAAACTTGGTGATACCACCTGTGATATTGGGTCCGCCCACCTGGAATGTGAAAGGATTGATGATCGCACCGTAAGGAAGCGCGCCCCCAGACTCAGCCGTAGCAACAAGATTGGCATTTCTGTATATAGCGCCATAAGACGTCTGCACAGGGCGAACTTCTGAATAAAAACCGGTTTCAAGATTGTGGGTCTTCAGTTTCTTTTTCAAATTTCCTTGTGCTGAGAAAACATAATTGAAGCGGCGCGCTGTAGGCTGGACGCTATTAATCTGCGGCTCTTCGCCGTTGACGACCGGCAATGGATCGAATACCAGACCGCGGCTGGAGAATGTCTCCTGGTAAAAAGCATTGGTAAGTGCAATGTTTGCTTCATCATAAAAGCGCAGACCGGTGCGCCTAAATGCTGCAATGATGAAGTTTTGCATATCGGTCTGCTTCTGCTTCACACCCAATCCCGCCGATAGTTGCGGCAAAGGCACCCGCATCCAACTCTGGTTAAGACCGGCAGTGAGCCGATAGGTGTCCCGCTCATTTGGCTTGTATTCAAGTTTGGAGAGCGTGTTTATGTCCATGCCCTGGTTGTACGAATACTTCTTGGTATATGGAACGAGACGATATGACGAGCCTATGAACTGACCCGATGACTCCCAGCGCAAGCGATGCAATTTGCTCTGCGGATTGGCGCTGAAAGCGCCTGTTGTGTCATAGTAGATATTTCCTGCCATCGGTCCGCCAATTTGACCACCGACAAGTAGCTTTGGCTTGGCTTCGATATTCCTCGACTTCATGCGCACGACAGCACCCAGCGGACCACCGCCGTCATGAGCCTCGTATCCACCAATGTCCACTTGCATAGATTGCAATGAGCGAGGCGTGGCCGGCTGCGATTGCTGAAGCACTCCAGCAGCCTCGGGAAGCACGACTCCGTCTAGCTCGTAGTTGATGGAATTGTGCTCGCCGCGAGTGATTATATTGCCGTAAGTGTCGGTAATGACACCAGGCGTGCTTTCAACGATTTGACGCAAGCTGTTGCCGGAGCGGAATTCTTCCAGCGTGCGGCGAGGGATATTTGTGGAACTGCCGATTTTCTCCGGGTGGATAAGCGTTCGCTTGCCCGTCACCCTCATTACGTCGACAGGCTCCAGGTCTTCGAGTACGACATTGACCGACTTAGACTGGTCGGCAGCAATCGAAATTGCTTCG
>JAYRNY010001186.1:0-1961 GCA_041911975.1 bacterium
CAGGTGACTCTTGGAAATAAGATCATCAATGTAACGATTCAGGCGGGTTTACCTATGCCGGCGCCTGCGCAGCAAAACCCGGCGGGACAAAACCCGGCACCGCAAAGCCCAGTTCAACAGACCCCGGACCAAGAACGGTCTCCGCAGGATATGCGTGCTCCGCAAAGTGGAGTAGCGCGAGGTGACGCCAGAGTGCCTTCTGGAATGGATAGGTTTCCATCAGAAAGACAGACCATCTCGCCGGCTGAGTCACAACCCGCGGCAAAAGCTGATGATCTTCGCAAGATAACTCAGTCGCATTTGGATCTTAAGCAGCAGTCTCTTTCTGATGCAGGAAATTCCGGCACCGTTGTGCATTCGAAGATGTTTCCGCTGTTGCTTGCTTTACCGCTTGCGGCGATCGTTGTCCTTTTGGCGGTGTTCTCCTACACGGGCATATTTAAGAACTTTATGCCCGTCGATGAATATGCAAAGGCAACGAAGGACTTCGAATTAGGCAAGGCTCACTGGGATACGGCCAGACAGGAATTTTTGGCCGCTCTTGAATCGGCGACAAACGGCAAGGATTCTGCCAAAACAGGAAAGATCAGAATATATCTCGGGAAAATTTCGCTTGGCAGTTCGGACGGGCGAGCCGCGATCAACTTTGAAGCCGCGCTGACAGACCTCGAGAGCAGCAAGGAAAAGAACAAAGACGACTATATCACCGCGATGGTTGGTATGGCAGAAGCGCAAATGCAACAATCTGACTTTCCGTCTGCATCTAAGTCATTAAAAGATGCGAAGGAGGCGGCTGCGAAATTGGCGCCATCACCGGAAGTGTTGGGAGATATTTCATTGGCCGAGGCAAAGCTGGCTTCGCACGATAGCAAAAAGCTTAGCGAAGCGGCGAATCTCTATGATAAGGCGCTTCAACAGTACGAAAAGAACACAGGCGCGAGCGCGGACAAGAGAACATTTGCATGGTTGGAGAGCGCGAAACTATTCACGACTCTGCAATTGAAGGATCAGGCAAATCAACACGCCGAAAAAGCAATCAGCGTTGCATCGGGAATTCCCGATGAAGCAGATCGCTCGGAAATGATCCGGCAGGCAAAGGATGTCCTGGCTGCTAACAAGCCTGCAGCCAACACTGCTGGCACACTGGAAGACCAGCTTAAGGCGACTACCGAACTCGGTAAAATGACTGACGCAAATTTCAAGAAAGTCCAGGAGCTATTGCAGGCGCAACAAGGTGCACACCAGGCTCCTGCTGCAGTTTCGGCACCCACCGTAACTCCTACCGATGTGGCAATTACTAAAGTTCAGGCTGATTTGGAGCAGGCAAAGCTCGACCAATTGCAACGGCAGCTGCGAAACGCTCAAGAATTAGGACGGACGATAGATGATCGCTACAAGCAAGTAAACCAGCAACTGCAAAGGCTCAATAACAACTACAGTCAGCCTTCAGGGTACTGAGGACTGTTGAGATAAATCCGTGCATGGCTGCGCCAGTCATGAGAAAATGGACCCCTGGTCCCCGTCCAAACAAGGTACCTATGAATAGAAGAACATTCCTGAAGGGCAGTGCCGCCGTTGTCATGCTTAGTGGAGGATTTGCTATGAGTCTTAAGCAGTCTGTAGCCGAAACCGTCACCCTCGGATCTCTTCTTGATAAATGGACTGGCGACCACAATGGTTATCCGCGATTTGACCTCGTCAAGATATCCGACTTCAAGCCTTCGATTTTGAAGGGGATGGATCTCAAGCGCGATCAGATTAAAACGATTACTAGCCAGAAAGATAAGCCGACATTTGAGAACACCATTGTTGTCTTCGAAGATGCGGGGCGTCCGCTCAGCAACACGCAGCGCTTCTTCAGCATCTATACGTCGACGATGAATGACAAAGCGATGCAGGCAATCGAAACGGAGATGACGCCCATCTTTGCGAAATTCGATGACGAGATCATTCAGAATGAC
>JAYRNY010001187.1:0-3477 GCA_041911975.1 bacterium
AAGCACCCCTCTCAAACCCCTCACCATCTGCAGTGTCACGTGCGCTCTGCTTCCTATGCAAAAATCATAGCGGTTTAACCAACGCCGCAAACTGTTGAATTGCACAGTCGTTGATTAAATTGCCAGATTAGCGGGATTAGCCTATTTGGGCGGCAACCTGATTGCGTCCGCCTTCTTTGGCTTGCTGCAAGGCGAGTTTTGCGTCGCGCAAGATGGTTTCGGGGTTGAGATCTTCCATATTGAAGTTTGCGCAGCCGACGCTCACCGTCACTTTTGGTCCGCGCGCCCCCTGCCCTTTCACGAAGCTGATGCGTTCGACCTCGGAGCGCACCTTCTCGCCTAGAATCTTGGCGCCGGCGATGTCGGTGTTGGGAAGCACGACAGCGAACTCGTCACCGCCGTAGCGGGCGATAAGATCGCTGGAGCGAGTGATATTTAGAAGCCGATTGGCAATTGTCGTAAGAACCACGTCGCCGATCTCGAAACCGAATTCATCATTGATCTTGGCGAAGTTATCGATGTCGATGATGGCCATGCCGACTGCCAGCCGTTGCCGGAAGGAGAACAAGAGCTGCTGCTGCAGGAAGCCGACCAGGAATTCTAGGTTATACAAGCCTGTCAACGGATCAATTGCTGCTCTAAAGGCTTCTCGCTCGTGCAGGACTTCGATCTCGTGTTTGGCCATGAGCAACTGCACTACAGGCGACATCTGCAATTGCAGTTGACCCATGAATGCTTTTGCCGTGGCGGTAAACGAGTTCTTTTCTGTGGACGCGAAAACCAGAGCCGCTTTGCCATTCTTGTCTTGCGAAATCGGCAGGATTTCTATTTCTTCAAACGTCTTTCCGCCTTCACCCTTGGGCAATTCACCCCGCACGTCGAGATTGAGATCGCCAACAACCTCGAGGTCTTTGGTAATCCTCTCCACAAGCTCATCGAAGGCTTCCTGACTCATGCCTGGCTCGAGTTGGAAGGCAGCCCAAGGACCGTCGCCCGCTGCAACGACCAGTCCGAGCAGATCAGGTGTGAAGAGCTGGCTTATCAGACTGAAATATGCGTCGACAAATTTCTTGCGCGGATCGATAACTTCCGCCATCGTCCGTGTGACGCGCGAAACGAGGCGCTCGATAAGCAGGTCATCGAGGAGCCCGGCATAGCTGTTAATTATATTGGCTGAGGAAAAGGAGCGAGACGGGACCAGGAGGTTCTTAACCATACTCGGCTGCCAGCCTGTATCTTGCGCTTTGCTTACCAAATTCTTTATCTGGGTGCAAACCGACTTCAAGTCCTTTTGCAGCGCATCCGCTTCAATAAGGGCATCGGGCAGGGCGGCAACTTTCCAGAAGGCGTCCTGCTCCGATGGATCTCCTTTGGCAAGAAGCATGACCGGCAGGCGGCTGGTGCGATCGTTTGACTTGATGAGGCAGGAAAGCTGGTATCCGCTCAAATCGGTTAGATTCGTCGAGGCTACAACGATGTCCGCCCCTTGGGAGCCAAGCTCGTCAAGAGCATCGAAACCGCCCACGCAGGCAGTCACTTCAAAACCTTCTTTTTTCAGCTGAGAGCGAAACTCAGTAGAGGGACTCTTCTCATCTTCGACCAAGACAACCTTAGCTATCGCCATTTTCGACTTCCTATTGGCTAGTTACCGAGCAGTATCGGTGAATTTTACCGGTTTTCGTTCTGTATGGGCATTCTCACACAGTCATTATCGTATGCCTGCGCAAACGCCGCCATAGTGCTATGATCATCGCTCGGGCGACCATTGAAGCTCGACTGGGAGAGGCTTTGCCGTTATTCCTGCTTCATGAGTCGCAACCTAGAAGTTAAGACGTTATCGCTTCAACTTCCAGTATGTGGGTACTTGGGCATTGGTGAGTGTGAATGTTGACTGCTACAGCTTCGAAAGAACTACCCCTGAGCTTCAGATTGACTGAAGACCAATTGTTAATTCAAGAAACGGTTGCTGAAATCGCGCAAAAGGAATTTGCTCCCAGAGCAGCCGAGATTGACAAAAACCACAGATTTCCAAGAGAAAATTGGGATTTGCTGGCGGCGTCCGAGTTTTGCGGGCTTCCCTTTCCTGAAGAGTACGGTGGAGCCGGACTGGACCATGTTTGCTATTCGATAGTTGTAGAAGAGCTGGCGAAACACTGCGCTACGACTTCGGTTATATATTCCGCTCACGTGTCATTGTGTGCCTCGCCCATCTATATCATGGGCAATGAGGAGCAAAGAAAGCGCTTCTTGCCGCCCATGTGCAAGGGTGAAAAGATGGGTGCATTTTGCTTGTCTGAGCCTGGAACCGGCTCCGATTCAGCTGCTGCCACATGTATGGCTGAACTCAAAGGGGACCATTTTATTCTCAATGGCTCGAAGAACTGGATTACAAACGGGGTTGAAGCGGATTATTACCTGGTAATTGCTCAAACAGACCGCGCATTGCGGCACAAGGGACTGGTCGCGCTGGTCGTGGAAAAAGGTTCGCCGGGCTTTACATTCGGAAAGCTTGAGGACAAACTCGGCATAAAAGGATCTTCTACTTGTCAGATTATGTTCGAAAACACGCCTGTGCCAGTGGAAAACATGCTCGGCAAGGTGGGCGAAGGCTTCAAGGTGGCGATGATGACACTTGATGGTGGCAGAATCGGCATCGCCTCGCAGGCGGTCGGTATTGCCCAGGGCGCCTGGGATCACGCTTATCGATATGCCAAAGAGAGAGAAGCGTTTGGAAAGACCATCAATAACTTGCAGGCAATTCGTTTCATGTTCTCCGAAATGCAAACAGAAATTGATGCTGCTCGCCTTCTCACTTATCATGCCTCCCTTGCTCAAGATCGAGGCGAGAAATTTACCCGCGCAGCTGCGCACGCTAAGCTGTACGCATCTGAAGTATCGATGCGTTCAACGGTCAAATGTGTGCAAATTTTCGGCGGATATGGGTATGTCACTGATTACCCGGCCGAGCGTTATATGCGCGATGCGAAAATCACGGAAATTTACGAAGGTACCTCTGAAATCCAACGTCTCGTGATTGCAAACTCGCTGCTGAAGGACCAGTAGATTCGGTAATTTCAAGAGATTTAATGGGTTAAACGGATTCATTAGAGTCAACAGATTAGGCAAGGGCTAATCCGACTGATCCATAAGGCTTGAGAGGCAATTAGGTTTTCAAAACTCTGTCATCCTTACCGTTACTAAGAGGAAATGCAAAGATGAACTGGCAAGTCCCACCGAACTGGCAACCACCGCCCCCACCTCCGAGACCTGGCATGCCACCGCCCGGAGGCGGAGGGCATGCACCTGGGGGTGGCGGACAGCCGGGCGGTCCTGGCGCAGCAACTGCAGCTGCAAAAGAGCTGTCTTTGTATGAACTTTTGCAAGTTGACCGCAATGCGCACTCGACCATTATTCGTTATGCATATAGATACCTGGCGGCGATGTTCCACCCGGATAACAGTGAAACTGGAGATGCTG
>JAYRNY010001188.1:0-4998 GCA_041911975.1 bacterium
AATTCTATTCCTAAGTTCGGCTGCGGCCTACTAATGGCATGCCGATCAAAGCGCCATTCCAGGCAAAATAATATGAATTTTTTTCTTTTTGCCCTTTGCAATAGTTCCTGTTTTCAAGAGGTGTCTGAATTGCGAAATTGGCGTAAACCGAGGCCGGCTTAACTATCTGGATGGTCGGGCATAGAGGATTGTCGGGATGTGGTTCTAAAGAGGATGTGAGATGTGTTGTTCGGCTTGGCCTGCGTCTTTCAGTAAAACAATCACGGGTACCTGGGAAGTGATGGTAGACGACCGCATCAACCATGTTCTCTGGTATCAGAACACGGTCGGAAGTTCGAGCATGGCCAGCTATATCTTTGAAATCAGCGTTCGGCATGCAATTGAAAATCCGAACTGGTTCCCACTGGTTGTGGAGCCGATGAAGGCCAACAGAATTCCGGTGCGAAGTGTCGTAAAGGAAGTCGTAAGGCGCACCGGGAAGCCGTTTCCATGGCCGATTCCGGAAGACACAATTGAAGGCATGGATTGGGACGGCGTTGGTAATTGTCTGATCATCCCACTCTTAGGCACCTGGGATTCGATCAAATTGATGAATACTTCCAGCACGCCCGATCTGCTAAAGGATGTATCGACCGCAATCAAAGTGCCGGAAATGCGCGGTTTCATTCAAGAGAAAGCCGCTGGAACAAGTTTTGGCGCCAGCGGAGGCGGCATCGTTCTCTTGCAATTCGACATCTACGACATTGTTCTTGCAGAGAATATTCGGGATATACCTGACGTGCTGCCGCAAATACAAGAGTCCAAACGACCCGAGGTGAACCCGGAAGTGTTCAGCGTTTTGGATAAGTGGTACGGATGCCCTGTTGCCGTTTGCTGCTTCAACACCAACGACAGAGGTACGGCAAAACCACTTGGATTTGCCTTCGAGCCGCTTTACCCCGATAAGTTGGTTGTCTACACACTTGACGGACACAATGGCAGTCCGCCCGATCCCAATGCTTTAGTCAATCTCGATCACGACATTTTCGTCGGAAGCTACTTGATGAAAGCCAGTCCCAATAGGACTGCACGCATCAGATACAGCAATGGGATACCGCCGACTTTGCACCCCTATTTGCTCAACAATGCACTAGGTGTACCTGTAAAAGGGCAGATGGAAAATGGCGACTTGATCTTCTCTACTGACGCGGTGCGCGCCGGGCACTTTGAAGGCTTCCGCAGCCTGCCGCCGTTTGGTCCGCATGAGCTGCCCAGATTGGGACACAAAATAATGCGCCAGGACATGTACGTCTAGATTCGGTTATCGCACTACGGCGACCATATAGATGTAGAAGACCAAGATTGTCAAAAGCCAGAGTATGCCTAAAACCTTATAGAAGACATCGCTGGCTTGCATGCTGCGGTTTCTCCTGCGCGGGCTGTGGCATTCCGGATGCAGTCCGGCCGGTTGCCAGCGTGGAAGTGGCTTGGCTGGTGTGTTTCTTTGTAGGGGTGCTTTGTAAGCACCTGTTTCGGCATTCAAGGCAAAGCCCGAGCCCGTCATTGATACTGGCATAATTTGCGTCCTTCGAGTGATGCTTCTATTGTCAACCTCGATTTTGAAACTTTCGTGAGAGCGCAAACTGAGTGCAACCAAATGTTGCGATGCTGACATAATAAGTGCCGTGTCGGTCTCCAGGTATTTGATTGATGGAGAAACTTACGGGATTGCTGGGCGTGATTGCCATTTTTGGCATCGCATTCCTGATGAGCAACAACAAGAAGAAGCTGAACTACAGGCTGATTGGTTCCGGCTTCGCGCTTCAAATCATATTGGCTGTATTCGTTCTCAAAGTCGAATTCGGGCGGCAGCTCTTCCAGGCAGTCGGTGACGGTATTACCGCGTTATTGCACTGCTCTGACGCGGGAGCTGAATTTGTGTTTGGCCCCCTCGTGCAAAAAGATTCCGTCGACAAAGTATTCGGGCCAGGGACAATGATTTTTGCCTTCAAAGTTGTTCCGACGATCATCTTCGTTTCAGCTCTGGTGAGCATCTCCTATTACATCGGCTTGATGCAGAGAGTCGTGCAGATAGTGGCGAAGATAGTGTCAACCATCATGGGCGCCAGCGGTGCGGAAGCACTGTCGAATGCAGCCAGCGTCTTTGTCGGACAAGTCGAAGCGCAGCTTTTGATCAGGCCTTATGTGGCATCGATGACGATGTCCGAGCTGCTTGCATCGATGACTGGGTCGATGGCATGTGTTGCCGGAGGAGTGCTTGCCGTCTACATCGGCATGGGCATCAAAGCTCAGTATCTGCTCACGGCAAGCATAATGGCAGCGCCTGGCGCACTGGTAATTGCGAAGATTGTCTGGCCGGAGACGGAAGAATCGAAGACTAAAGGAAAAGTGCAAATCGAGGTGCAAAA
Organism: bacterium; assembly: GCA_041911975.1. Taxonomy (GTDB): domain Bacteria; phylum Cyanobacteriota; class Vampirovibrionia; order Obscuribacterales; family Obscuribacteraceae; genus QKMZ01. The sequence continues at coordinate 2,409 of JAYRNY010001188.1, forward strand.
AACCAACGCCAATGTCATTGATGCCGCTGCGCACGGAGCCTCGGACGGGCTGCGCATCGGATTGAACGTTGTGGCTATGCTGCTGGCATTTATCGCTCTGATCCACCTTGCCGATATTTGCGTCAATTTTGTTGGAAAGGGTTTGAGCAATATGGGCATGAGCCTGGCGTTCATGAATGTCGAACTCTCAACTCTCACAATGAAAGATCTCTTTGGTTTGTTCTTCTCACCCATAGCCTGGTTGTTGGGCGTACCCTGGGCGGATGCACCGATAGTCGGAAAGCTTATGGGCGAGAAAATTGCACTCAATGAGTTCGTCGCATATATGGACCTTTCGGCGATGCTGAAAGATCCCGCGGCTCATCCATTAAGTGCTCAGGCAGAAACCATCGTTACATTCGCGCTGTGCGGTTTTGCCAATCTCGGCTCCATCGCCATGCAGATAGGGGGCATCGGCGAGATTGCGCCCAGCCGCCGCGCCGACCTGGCTCGACTGGGTGTCAAAGCGCTCATCTGCGGCACCATGGCAAGTTATCTTTCGGCGGCGCTGGCTGGGTTATTGACGTAGGATGGCCGCATGCTGCTCCCTGACAGGCAGGCATGCATTGCGCCCCTGCAGAGCGCTTTGCATATACCGCTGCTACCATTTGTCGAAAAATCCGTTCAGGTAAGGCCGCATTGCCGCCCCTACAATTACGTGGGGTGCTTGAATTTCATGGGAATCCGTAAGTGAACAAGATGATGTCAATTGTTTTGTGGACAGCAGTAAGCTTGCTCGGTGCTGCATCACTTGGAGTGATTGCCTTTTCCCACGGTGAGAAAGTCAATGCCGTGTTTCTCATCGTCGCGGCGGTTTCGACTTTTTCAGTTGCTTATCGCTTCTACAGTAAGTTCATCGCTGAAAAGGTGTTCGCGCTGAGCGATGCGCATGTCACGCCGGCGATCACGCTGGATGATGGGAAAGACTATGTGCCTACGCACAAATGGGTACTTTTCGGTCACCACTTTGCGGCAATCGCCGGTGCCGGTCCTCTTGTCGGTCCGATCTTGGCGGCGCAATTCGGATACTTGCCTGGCACGATTTGGCTGATTGCCGGTGCTGCTCTTGCCGGAGCCGTGCAGGATTTCGTCATCTTGTGCGCTTCCATGAGACGTCAGGGCAAGTCGCTCGGGCAGATGGCAAAGGAAGAGATAAGCCCTCTGGCGGGAGTGGTGGCGCTGACCGCGATACTGCTCATCATGATGATCTTGATGGCTGTGCTTGCACTGGTTATTGTCAACGCGCTGAAGGCCAGCCCATGGGGTTCATTCACTCTGCTGATGACCATACCCGTGGCCATGATCGTCGGCGTTTATATGCGTTTTTTCCGTAAAGAAAAAGTGCTCGAGGGGTCCTTGATCGGTGTCGCGTTGACGATAATTGCAGTGGTCGCAGGCAAGCACGTTGCCGCCGATCCTAATCTTGCACCACTCTTTACTCTCTCGGGCACGAGCCTTTCTTTGTCCATCATGGCGTATGGATTCTTCGCTTCTGTTTTACCTGTTTGGGTGCTGCTCGCTCCTCGTGATTATCTTTCCGCGTTTCTCAAAATCGGAATTATTGTTCTTCTGGCCGTTGGCATTCTCGTGCTGCATCCGGTATTGGAAATGCCTGCGTTGACGAAATTCGCTAACGGACAGGGTCCTCTTTTCTATGGAAACATTTTTCCTTTTTGCTTCATAACAATAGCCTGCGGTGCGGTATCCGGTTTTCACTCTCTGGTGTCATCAGGCACCACTCCCAAAATGATCGCGAAAGAACCGCATGCCCGCCCGATTGGTTATGCCAGCATGTTGTGCGAGTCCAGCGTTGCGATTATGGCAATCATTGCGGCTTGCACATTAGCTCCGGGAACTTACTTTGCAATCAACAGCCCCAAAGGCGTCGTCGGTCAAGATGTGGTGCAAGCAGCGGCGACGATTACTTCGTGGGGATATGAAGTCACACCTCAGACTATGGAGCAGCTGGCAAAAGATGTCGGCGAAGAGAGCCTCATGGGGCGCACCGGCGGCGGACCGACACTGGCTGTTGGCATGGCGCATATCTTCTCGCAAGCGGTAGCGTCTTTTGCCGGAAACGGCGCGCTCGATGTTTCATTCTGGTATCACTTCGCGATCATGTTCGAAGCGCTTTTCATTCTCACCTGTCTTGATGCCGGTACCAGAGTGGGGAGATTTCTCTTGCAGGATTTCCTCGGTATTTTGTGGAAACCTCTGGGGCGCACTAGCTGGTATCCATCAGTGATTCTGAGTTCCGCTCTGGTCGTGGGCGGCTGGGGTTATTTCCTCTACCAGGGGGTTATCGATCCTTTGGGCGGTATCAACAGTTTGTGGCCCTTATTTGGAATTGCCAATCAATTGCTGGCGGTGGTGGCACTTGTTGTCGGCACTACCGTGATTATAAAAATGGGCAAGGCGCGCTATGCATTTGTCACTGTGGTTCCGCTTGTTTGGCTGCTTTGCGTCACATTCTCTGCCGGTTATCTGAAGATATTCAGCAGTGAGCCAAAACTCGGTTTTCTCGCACATGCGCAAATGCTGAAAGACAAGG
>JAYRNY010001189.1:0-3668 GCA_041911975.1 bacterium
ATTTCAATTGTCGAAGAATCGACGAGAGAAACGACAAGAATTCAATTGACCAAGCTGGCGGAAACCGGTGGCGAATGTGAATTTGAAAACGATGTAAAACGCAAGGACGGAACTATCCGCCCGTTCCTCTGGACCATTTCTTACTCCAAGGAACAAGGGAATTACTTCTGCGTTGCTCACGACATATCAGAGATGAAAGCCGCACAGCAATTGAAACAACAATTCCTCAGCACGGCCAGCGAGCAAATGAGAGCACCGCTCAATGAGGTCAATCATCTGATCGGCTCAATTGTTGATGAAAATCTGGAGCACTTGCCGAAAGCCGTGAGAGAAGAGATAAGCAAGGCAAATTACAACCTCACTCGCCTCAACGATTTAGTCGCAGAGTTGCTCGATCTCGAAGACCTGGAAACACTCGAGCGCGATATCAAAAGGCTGCCGCTCAAGGCAAATGATGTCTTGACTCAGGCGCGGCTAACACTGGAAGCGCTTGCCGGTGCTCACTCCATAAAGATTGACCAGCTCCCCGGCGATGCATCCATAACCGGCGACAAAAGACGTCTTACTCAAGCAATCATCAATTTGCTCTCCAATGCAATCAAGTTCTCGCCGGCCAATTCCACTGTTTCACTCGCGGTTACTGCAGCGGACAACCGGGTCACAATCAGCGTAAGCGACCAGGGGCCAGGTATCGAAGAAAAGGATCGAGAACTCCTTTTTGCAAAATTTCAGCCGAGCAAAAGCACCAACAAATCAAAAATCAAAGGTACTGGATTGGGACTTTCACTCGTCAAATCCATTGCCGAAGCGCATGGCGGAATCGCTGGATTTCGGCCGGTCTCGGGCGGCGGCAGCTGCTTCTACATCGAGTTGCCCTCGAGAAGTGGCGCAGAACCATGAAAATGCCAAATCTATTCTGGCGCGGCATCACAATCACGATGATTCCCATGCTTTTGCAATTGACAATCATCGCCTTTATCGCACATTTCTTGCTGACGATAAAAAACGAAATCGTCACGGAATCACGCTCTCAAGAGATTATTGCCAGAGCATTTGTTCTCAATCGCAATGCGTTGGAAACAATCTATAACCTCAACTTCGCATTCGAAGAGCGGGCTCCCGCGTTTCAGGTTTTGCCCCAAATGCCGTCCCCCTCCAGCGATCAGCTTAAGGTGCTGACTGAAAATCTGCAAAAGCTGTTCAACGTCGCTGGCACGGACAGCGAATCAAACCAAAAAATGAATGAACTGTACAGCTGCCACAAACAACTGGCCGACATGTACAGGGAAGCACATAATCTGACTTTCCACAGCAATGAGGATCGCGGTGCAACGAGGCGCAAGTTCTTCCAGCGATTCATCAGTTGCGCAAGACAATATGCAGATGCTACCAATGCAATCGTCGCGTTGGAAGAGAAGAGGCAAGCCCAGAGGCCGGTCCTTATACACGCATTGCTCAAAAAAGTCTGGACGGTCATTACCCTGGCACTAATAGTAAGCGCCGCTCTGGCAGCGGTGCTTGGTTATTTCTATGTGGTACTGGTGAAGCGTCCGCTGAGGGTAATTTGCTCGCATGGTGAGCTCCTGGCAAAAGGAGAAAAATTGCCGCCCGCGCTGGAAGGAAATGACGAAATAGCAAACCTGGACAGGCTCCTGCATTCAACCGCCGACGCGCTGGAAGTCTTACAAACGAACGAAAAAACGCTGATAGAAAATACCGCCGATTTGATTTGCTCGCTATCGGAAAATGGCGCCTTTCTGGATGCCAATCCCTATGCAATCCGCATGCTTGGCTGGACTCCGGAGTCGCTCATCGGCAGGCATCTGAATGAGCTGACCGTGCCGGAAGAAAGTTTCATTTGCGATGAGAAGCTCAGAGAATCAAGAAACACCGCCACGATCAGCGTCTTCGATCTGCGCTTGCTGACGGCCTCGAAGGAGACAATTGACACTCGCTGGTCGTGTTTTTGGTCTGCCGCACAGCGCGCCTTCTTCTGCGTTGCCCATGACATAACAGAAATGAAAAACGCAGAGAGAATGAGAGAGGAATTGCTCGACATGATCAGCCACGATTTGCGCAGCCCGCTGACCTCGGTAAGCATCTCCCTGGCGATTCTCGCCAGGGGCGCAAAAGGCGAGCTTCCCGAAAGAGAAAAGGAGAAGGTAGAGTCCGCCTCTAAAATCATTGAGCAATTGATAGAGCTGGTAAACGACCTTCTCGACTTCCAGAAACTGAGCGCTAAGAAAATAGAGATAGATGCAACAACGATACAGCTCAAACAAATCATTCAATATACAATAGACAAAAAACAAAGCGATGCTGATGCAAAAGCCGTCACCATCGAAATATCCGGCGAGGCTCAAACAAAAGGCGACAAGCAGCTGATAGCCCAGGCTCTGACCGCCGCCCTGGAAAATGCCATTAACGCGACGCCGGCTCGCTCAACAATCAAAATCGAAATTACTGAATTAGGAGACACTATTCAGATGCGATTCATCGACCAGGGAGAATGGCTGAGCGACGACGAAATTGCCCAAACCGAACTGAGCGTCCCCACTCAAAAGTTGAGCAGTGCTGCCAATCGCTCCCTTCTCAAATTCTCCATCGCCAAGCAAATTATCGAAGCGCACAACGGCAACACCCACTCCTACAACCTGAAGCCGAGCGGTTACAGCTTTGTCATGCGCCTGCCAAAATAGCCAGGGGCGATGCCATGCATGGCAAGGGCGATCTGAACTAGTCTTTGATGAAACTTCCAGCGATCCCCATAACATACAAGAGCGCGAAGATGCCAGCAAACACCTTATTCAGCTTGGAGAATTTCGTGTTAGGAACCACTGATTCGCCGCCATTTGCAGCATTTAATGCCTTTTGAAGGACCACCAATGGAATCACATTGAGAACAAACGCATAAATGCAAAGCGGGTGGTCTATTCGTGTCACTAAATTGCAGGCAAAGAAAATCAGCCCCAAAAGGAAATTTGACATAGCCGGTGGCGTACCGCCCTTCTCCTGGATAGCTGACTTTATTTTGGGTATCAGCACGAAAAACGTAATCGGCGAAAAGAAAGCCCAGACAATTGGAATACACTTATCGTCCTTCTTGTCCTTCAAATATTGCCAGTTCTTGTACATCCAAAAAATGGCATATGTCCCTAAAAACAAGGTGTTCAATACGACCAGTTTTTTGACTCCGACCGAGAAAAACACCGGCTCTTTTGCCTCTGCCGCGTAGGCGGAACTAGAGGAATTGTCTATGTTTTCGCTGCCGCTCTGCAAAGTTCGCCCCTTTTCGGCTCAGATCATCGATATACAGCTTCGCCGCCCTTGCTCATGTTCAAATCGCGGTCAGCGGCCGCATGGTTTCCTATCGCTTTATAGCATTCTGCACGACCCTTGTATGCATGCCCGGCACGAAACTTGTTCATCTCAATGGCACGTGAATAATCGGCAATTGCTTTTCGATACTCCTTCATTTCTCTGTAAACGTCGGCACGCATGATATAAGGCTCGAATTCGTCCGGACGATATTTGATCACCTGAGAGAGATCGGCTGCGGCCTCAGCATATTGCTTGCTTTTGACGTAGTAATTGGAGCGCACGCTGTAGTTGGTCGGATTGGTCGGCGCCAATTCCGTAAGCCTGGTCAGGCATTTGACTGCATTTGC
>JAYRNY010001190.1:0-4357 GCA_041911975.1 bacterium
CAGCTTCTCTCCTATGGCCTTGTCTTCAATGTCCTTGCACCAGCGGTCGATGGTTTCGTCGGAGTTCAATTGAGCGCCGCAGCCGTCCGGATGCAATACCACTGCGCGCTTGGCGGAGCTGTCTGAGTCCGGCCACAGATATGACTGCTCGCCGGTAATGGTGCTGCCTACGACTACGCCATCTTTTGATTTGACCTCTGTGCGCCCTTGAGTAGACTCGTAAATCGTGTTTCCATCTGCCGTGGTAAGCGCCAGCGTGCCCAGGCTTGCATCATAAACAAGCGGCTGGAAGTGGGCACTATGGTCATGCTTGATGTCGGCGGGCATGGCTACTGCTCTTTGCGATCCGTCTTTGCGGTTGCGGAAAACCATGTATTCAGCATCGGGATCATCCTTGCCGGGCTTGAGCATCGGATAGTCGGAAACCAAAACAACATCTTCAATCACATTGTTGTGGCGATCTCTGTGTGTGCCTTCCAGCGCTCCGTCTTTACCCTTTTGAACGGTTGTAACTGTCCCATCAGCATGCTTGATTGTTTCTTTGACAAGACCGCCGTCCTTATAAACAGCAGTCATCGAGCTTCCGTCGCTGTAGTTGCTGGTTTCTGTCTTGCCAGCCTTGTCTGTTTTTTGGAGATAGAACGGCTTTCCATCCTTACTCATCGAAATTTCAAATTGATCCTTGGAAAAGATCTTTTTCACAACATGCGTTCCGTCCTGCATATCGGCAAATGACGTATGCGTTTTTTCGTTATGATAGTAGACGTACTCTTTGTCCAGTGAATAGGCGATAAAACCAATCTTCTCTCCTTTAGAGTTTCTGTAATCGGCGCGATACTCCTTGCCGTCGAAGTGGAATTCAATCGGCTTTTCGCCTTTTGGCGTCAATGTGATTTTGTAGGGCTGCGACTGACCGCAATTGGTTTCGTCAACACGCTTTCTGCCCCAGGTGTCGGTGTATGCGCGCTCAGTGCACTGCGAGGTCTCGCGCTCGGCGGTGATCGGTGCGCATTGGTTAGCGGCAAGCTTCGGGCTGCAGGTTTCGACCAGTTCGCAAGTCGGCAAAAGCGGCGCCGGACGTTCGTTTTGTTTGCACACATTTGCCGATTCGCCACTGGAGGACAATTGAGCGTCAAACAGTTGGACAGGCACGCAGGCACCGCTATTGCTTTGTTCGTATCCTTCTGTGCATTCCATATTTTGGCTCGTTTCGTGAAGAGAGGGAGCAAATTCACGTCGCAAACAGCTCCGGTCCACCGCCTTGCGGCAGGTCGGTCACGCTTGTGCGATATGCAATTCCGGGAGTGCCAAAAGGATATGCCAGCAGTAATGACAATTTGATGACATTTTTGCTGAAAAACCCGCCGAGCATTAACTTTCCCGCGCTTTCCCCGGGATTCGAAAATCTGCGCGGACTAGCTGCCTGTCTCACCCCCGCCGACCTTAGACTCGACCGGGGGCATTTTCGCGGATTCTTCAACAAACAAAGGCACCCTGAACCAGAAAGTCGAACCCTCGCCCAGCTTGCTCTCGACGCCTATTTCGCCCTTGTGGCATTCAACGATTGCCTTGGCGATTGCCAGCCCCAGACCGGTGCCCACCCCGCGCTTGTTGTCGCTCTTTTCCGCCTGGCTGTAGCGCTGGAATAGCGACTTCAATTTGTCCTCGCCGATGCCGCGCCCAGCATCGATAATCCGCACTTCGCATTGAACTTCGCCGGCAGCCTTTGCCTCTCCTGCACCCTGCATCGACTTTCCATCGCCGCTCTTATTTGCCTTTCCGCCGCTGACTAATTTGGTCTCAATCGTGACGGTCGCCCTTGCGCGCGAGAATTTGATCGCATTCGACAAGAGATTCACCACCGCCTGAACCAACCTGTCCTCGTCAGCCAGAATGAAGATCTCTTCTTCCTTGTACTCGATCTTCACTTCATGTACTTCAGCGAATCCAGCAACGGAGCCGATCGATTTTTTGAGTACATCCTTCAAATCAGTTCTCTTCAGGTCTTTGACCATCTTGCCGGCTTCCAGTTTTTCAATATCGAGCAAATCGTTGACCAGACCCAGCAATCGGTTGGTGCTCAGGTACATTTTCTGCAGCGCACTCTTACCGGAATCGTCTTTCGAGTCGTACATGCCTTCTCTGAAAAGCTCGATGGTTCCCTGAATTGCCGAAAGCGGAGTGCGCAAATCATGGCTGACCATGGAGATGAAGTCCTGCTTCATGCGCTCGATTTCTTTTTGGCCGGAAACATCATGAACTACACAAAACAGCGCGTGCTCTTCTTTCGACCATTGAATAGACCAGAGCACATCAATCACCTTGCCTGACTTCTGAGTAAGCCGCGTTTCCACCTGCGCGACAGCTTGGTCGCGAATGATATTCTTCAACGCCGTGCTTGTTTTTTCCCGCTCTTCAGGAACGATGTATTCCGCACATCTAGTACCGACCATCTCCTCGGGCTTGTATCCAAGCACCGTTTCTGATGCAGGATTGACGGCGAGAAATTTGAGATCTGAATCGATAGAGCAGATTACATCAACGGCATGCTCGATGATCGCCCGCTCCTTGCGAGCTGATTCGGCCAGCGTGCCGGCCATTCGGTGGAACACGTGATCGAGAACGGCGATCTCGTCAAATCCGATCATGGGCGGATTGAGTGGGACACCAGCGGCCAGTTTGTGACTGTTCTCGGTCAAGACTGCAAGACGCTTCGTGATACCAAGCACGAACAGCTGCAGAACAAAAACTGCAATACCGATGTTGAGGATCATGATCGCCCATACAGCCTGTTCCAATCTTGATCGGGACTGCTCCTCAATCGGTGACACTTCGCGCTCGATTTTCGAATAGTACTCGAGCAAGTCTTCGGTAAGGCGCGCCGCATGCCACATCACGCTCGAAAGACGAGCAATGACAATCTTTTCCTGCATCGACTCTTTGAGCGAGTAGAGTCGCCGCTCTTCTTGAATCGCATCCATTCCTGCGCGGCAGACGCGATCCAGTTCATCGGCCTTGTATCGATTGACATTGTCTCCTTTGAGTAAGAGCTTGAGGATATCCAGCTCGCCCGGAAAAGCATCGATATATCTTTGAAAAGTCTCGATATAACGCCTGGAGCCGGGCGGGTCTTTGTAGAACTGAATTTGCACGAGCAGCCCATTGGTTGCCCTTTCTCTGAGCGTCGAAAGCTTCTGCAAACTGGAGATGACCGCCTGCGCCTCCTGCAAGCGATCGATTTGCATCTGAGCATCGTGCAATAACCAGCTCAAGCCGCCCAGTAGAAAAAGTTCAAAGACGAGCAAAAATGCAACGACGAGCAGACCCTTTTGTCTTAGTGTCAGCTTCCAGTTCACTCTTTCGTCCCCGCCGCCGGATTATTTTTGCGGCTTATTGCCCTCGGCAGCAAGCAAAGCGCCTTTTCTTTGCATCCAATTATAGTGCTAAAATGGCGCCGAGTGTCGCCCCGTATCGTTCGATACGGATGCTGACAATTCCTGGCAAAGGCGCAATCCTAGTTCTCGGCAATGGCGAAAATCCTAGTAGTTGAAGACGACGACCACCAAGCAGACGTTATCGAAAAGTGGCTCACCCACGAGCATCATAAGGTTGACGTGGTGTCGACCTTCGCCGACGGCAAGGCGATGCTCGACAGCTATACTTACGACGCGGTAGTCCTCGATTGGGGGCTGCCGGACGGTACAGGCATCGATCTTATCGCTCAATTTCGCGCTTCTGGCGGAACCACTCCGATATTGATGCTGACCGGCAGAACAGACACGTCCGATAAAGAGCAAGGTCTGGATGGCGGAGCCGATGATTACTTGACCAAGCCGTTTCAGATTCGCGAGCTGTCAGCAAGACTAAGGGCACTGATGCGCAGACCGGCGCAGATGGCAAAAGAAGTCTTGACCTCGGGAGATCTGGAGCTCGATGTTCTCACGCACGAATTGTGGAAAAACGGCGAGCTGGTCAAACTGTTCCCGCAAGAATTTTCACTTCTGGAGGTTCTCATGCGCAAACCAGGCATCGTGCACACAACCGATAGTTTGATCAATCAAGTCTGGAAGTCGGAAGCAGGTGCGTCGGGTGAAACAGTACGCACATCTGTTCTGCGCTTGCGCAGAAAAATCGACACGCAGGGTAAACCTTCGCACATCGAAAACGTCCACGGCGTCGGCTACAAATTCCGCCAGGATTAGATTCCTGTCTTTTATTACAGGGGCTCGAACATGGCTTCCAGGTCGCTGGCCAACTCGTCGTAGATGCTCAGGATTGCATCGGGAATGCTCTCCAGAATATTTCCGGCCGTAACTGACGCCTCGCCCAGAGCGTGAGCGGCAATGTCTCCAGCCCG
>JAYRNY010001191.1:0-3558 GCA_041911975.1 bacterium
GCACAATCATTGAAAACATCCCGCGCATCGGTTATCGCATGCCGTCTGGTAAAGACTTCATTGCATGAACTTGACCCGGGCGTCTAGTGACTTGATGAGATCCTTTTGTGCAGGCGAGTATGCAGCATCGTATAACTGGATGTCTTTTAGCTGCGGGCGATGCGAGAGTCTTGCCACCTGCTGCCCATTCATGTGAAAAAAGGCAACGCTCCTGAGGCGCTCCATTCGTATGACGGCATCTATCATCCTGTCGTCTAGCTTATTTTCCCGCACGTCGACGATCGACATCAATTTAAGCTCAGGGCAGCGCGCTAATTGCTTCACGGTGTCCGGGCTGACACCTGTATTGGTCAAAAATATGGATTCCAAATTTGGAGTACCTGCTATTTTTTGAACAGTTCTGTCAACGTGAGTGCCGGAGATGCCCACCGTCTTTAATTGACGCAAGATCGGCTGCATGGACAGGGCGCTGTCGTCCAAACCTGCAACATTAACCAATTCGAGATGCTGCAAGTTCTTCAGCCTGCTGAGAGAGTCAATAGTACGACTGTCCGCTGGACAGCGAAGAAGCGCGAGAAATTGCAAATTTTTCCACTGAGACGCCTGAAGGAGAATTCGCTTCATGCTCTCCAGGTATTTGTCAGATTGCAATTGAGCCGAATCGTTGAAGATTAGTCCGTCAATTAAACTGAGGTCTGCCTCATCCAAAATTGCCGGATGGCGGAGTGCCGCATCGTTTACCTCCAAAGCTATTGGCACTCCAGACGGAATGGAAATCGCACCTTTTGCTTCCCCGAACGATGGAGAAATCCGCACGCCTTTATGGAAAGCCCACAGTGTGCCAATTGCCCGCTCAGGAAAGATGATCTGTTTGCTTTTGCTATCCTCCACCTGCATCACGTTTTTGATTGAATCTACCGATGGCAGCTTGCTTTGTTCGACTTCGGTGAATCCATCCAGAAGCTCAGTGTCAGAAGTGAGTGTTCTCGAAGTACGAGAATTTGCAATTCCCGGAAGCAGCTTAGCAGCAGAAACTGGGGGGTTGGATCGATAACATTGCTCGAAGATCTTGAGGCTGAGCACTGACAGCGCTGCGGCACAGACAGCTGTAATCGCCAGCAAAGTATAAAGGCGGCCGGGTGACAGCGACACGGTCCTGGAAATTTTCACCGGATTCTGCGTGGTAATGTGAATTGCAGCCGCCGCACTGCCCCTGCACACACTTGCCAGTTGATGGGCGACCGCGCCGAGATTCTGATATCTGTCATCCGGTGACTTGCACAGCATGCGAGCAACAACCTGTTCCAGAGCTTCAGGGAATTCCTTGCCCAGAGAGGCTTCCCTAAGGGACGGAGCGGGTTGGGACTTATGCATCATCATGGTTGCCAGCACGCTTTGCCCAATATGCGGCGGCGCGCCTGTCAACACTTCAAATAAGACGCAGCCCAGTGAATAGATGTCGCTTCTGTGATCGACCTTTTCGCCGGAGCACTGCTCCGGACTCATGTAGAGTGGGCTGCCGAATACGTCTCCGGTATGTGTGAGAGCTTGACCGGCTCCTTCGATATCGTTGGCAAGCCGTGCGATGCCGAAATCAACAACTTTCACGCTTCCTTCCGAGCCGCCAACCGCATTCTTGACCAACATGATATTGCTTGGCTTGATGTCGCGGTGTATTACTCCCTGTTCGTGAGCATAATGCAATCCGCAGCAAACCTGAGCGAAAAGTGGAGCCGCTTGCTCCACCGACATAGAGCCCTGCTCCCTGAGATGCTGGGTGAGCGTGATTCCGTCAACAAACTCCATCACCATATAGGGTTGACCATTTTCTATCAATCCGAAATCCTGCATGCGTACTAAATTCGGATGATCTAGCAGCGCGGCGGTACGTGTCTCAATTTGAAATCTGCGTACTGCTATTTCCGAGACACGATGAATATCCAGCGTCTTAAGAGCAAATTCCAAATTTTCGAACAAATCTTGCACGCCATACACGCTCCCCATGCCGCCTTTGCCAAGCAAAGAGACAACCCTATAGCGCCCACCAATAATCAGGTCCCTTTTGAGCAAAGCATCGCCTGACGGCAATTCTGCAAGCGAGTCATGATCCTGCGAAAACTTCGATGCGCCCATCTAAGATCAGTGTTGACTTAGTAAAAAGTTTGAATAAAAAGCGACTCTCTCAAGGAGCAGTGACTTGCAAAACCTTCAATTCGTCTTTCAATGATTCTTCTAAATGGATAAAAGCATCTTACCCGTCAAATATAAGTAAAATGGCAGCGACGCCACGAAAATAAGACAACAGCAAGAAGGGATGATTGGGCAGAGTTTCTAATCATCCCCGTTTTGCATGGTATTGTTTACAGTATCACTCTTGCGCACCTACGCCAGCCATTGCCAGAAGTCTAAATTTGCATACAACCTTCAAATCAAAACTGGAGTCGGTAATCCAACTCCAGCCTCGATACCTTTATCATCTCTTCAATCGAAAACCGCCCAGTGCAAAAGCGACTTTCTGACTAATTTATAGGGGCTCAGATATCAAATTCCTATCAAATTGTATTGCTGCTATTGAATTGGCCGAATCAATTTTCACAAAAGATCCGCGCTCACCTTGCCAGAGCCTAGTACAACGTTTCCAATATAACGCACACTGGCGTGTCGGCTGCCAGCCGACACCGGGCGGCATGTAAGCCGCCCCTACAGATTGAAACTTTGGAAACGCAGTACTAATACCCGCCCGGACGGCTGGCAACCCTAGCCACACCGGACATACCATGCTTGCCGTACCTGGCCTCTGCATATCGAATGCCGGCAACCAAGTTAGAGAGAGGATCGTGAATATTGCTATTCATGCCAGGTAGCGCGAATTTGTTGAAAGTAGACGGTATCGTCTGCATCAATCCGGTTGAAGGGTGCCCTCGCTTGGCGTTAATATCCCAGTTGTTAGTGATATTGGGATTCCAACCGCTTTCTCTGGTGACAATCTTATTTACGGCTGAGATATTTTGCTCGGTAACCGGAACACCGGCCAGTTGCAGCGCCTTTTCAATCAATTCACGCCGCGCGCCCGGAGGAACATGGCCGCCCACGGCGTTTTTATCGAAGCCACCATGGGCGCCACCACCGCCTTCCACCGACTGATGCCAACCATTGTAGTGTCCACGCCGGTAATGCATGCTCGAGTAGTGATGTTTCAAAGCCGCTGACTCCTCGGGAGCATGGCTTGTGCTGACCACGGTTTTGTTGTGTTTCGGATTGACATTGCTGCGATCTTCGGCGACCACGGCCCAGCCCTCATGCCCGTTTCGATCGTCACGAACGATGGACATCCCCTTAAGCAAACCTTTTTCGTGCAGAGTGTCGTTTACCTTCTTCAGATTTTCCGCCAGATGTTCCGGGTCCTTTTTCCTCATCGCATCAAGCTCTTCAAATGCATTCTTAAAGTCATGAGGATCCTTTTTCAGGATATCTGCGACTCGTTCGCCTTTAGCCGAGACCTCTTTTTTGCGAGCAGTATCTTCTTTCGTATCGCCAGTCTTTTCCGCCCCGGCCCGC
>JAYRNY010001192.1:0-8175 GCA_041911975.1 bacterium
CCACCTGTAAATGCCTTCCCTGGTCACGCTCGAGTAATAGTCCGGTCCGTGCGGGTCGGATTCTCCCTCACCCAGCGATTTTTTCAGGGATTCCATAATGTCAGTGACTTGCTGCGCCTGTGCCGATTTCGGGTTTTCGCCCAGATATTTGCCATACCAGTTGATGGCGCTTTCGTTGTCGCCGACGCTCTGGTAGCAACCGGCCAGATTGAGAGTTGCTTCCGGCATGCAAGCGCTGAGTTTCAGCGCGGTCTCAAACTCTCCTATGGCTTTATTGATGTTGCCTGAGTTTTGATAGGCAAGCCCCAGGTTGCAATGAATTCCGGCCGAGCGCGGAGCCAGATAAGCTGCCTTTTCCAGGCATTCGCGCGCCTCGTAGGCGCGATTCTTCTTGAGCAGGTCAACGCCTTCGGCAAACAACTGGCGCACGGTTTCACCGCTATCTTTGACGGGCGCATTCTTCATCAGCTCCTCGTCCGATTCCAGCTTTTCTTTCGGAATGGGCACCGGCATGGGAGACGGTGAAACCTCGGGCGGCTCTTGCCGGTCAGACGCGGATTTTGCCGCCGGTTTTGCCGTTGGGCTTTCGGAACTGTGCTCTGCCGCACTTTCCGGCGCTTTTTTAGCCTGGTTGTCCGGTGATTTTTTGACTGTGTCGACCGAGGCTTTCCTGCCCTTGAATGTCTCCATTGGGGTGGCAAGAGCCCTGCCCGCACACGGGCTATTCAGATCCGTGAAACTGGCAATCAAAGATGAAAGGGCAACCAGTCCAAGCGGAGCTGCGCTCCAGCGCCTGGCCGGCAGAATCTTTTCAAAATAAGGCTTTTGGGCTTTCACCAGCACTACAGTCGACCAGGATCAGAAACAGTTTAGCGCCAGGTTTATGCCGGTTGCTCTCACTGATAGTTATCTGCCGGATTTTATTTCAATAAAAGTGGTAAGAAAGTCTTAGAAGGGGTGTTTTTAGTCGGCCCCCTACCTGGCGGTGAGTACAGACCCGAGGAGTTTGCCTGTGCTTGAGATGACAGAAGTCGTTACAGAGCAGCTTGCGCCTGCCGAATTGCAGGAGAATACGCTGGTTCTCAAGTTCGGACCTGATTTGCTTTCCGAGCTGCAAGGACTTTTGGACGGCAAGCATCTATTCGATGCTGTTTTGATTGATGTCACGCAAACCGGATTCCTGTTCACTGCCGAGGTGATAATCGAGGCTTCTCAAATTGCCAAAAACTTGCTTCAGATGCAAGGCGCGATGGTTTTTCTCAAACTGGACAAGGCGGTTGCCGTGGTCCGGGATTCGCTGACGGGCATTTTGAGTCTGCACATTTTCGAAAGTCATGCGGAGCTTTTCGATCATTCGCCCTACCTGGCGCGCCATATCAAGCATGCACTTGGGCGCTCCAATGAGATGATCGAAGAAAGCACGGATTTATCCCAACAAGTTTTGATGACGTCGGTGCCTGTTTTGACCAGTCTGGGCATCAAGCTGAAAGCCGGACTGGATGGCAGTAAGCGCCGCAATATGGTCTTGTGTTCCGTAGACAGTTACTCGCAATTGAATGCTATTTGCCATCGCCTGGTCGACCAGGAGAGACTGACCATGGAAGAGTTGATGGAAGAGCTGCGTTCGCTGGAGCAAGCGAAGGCAATTTATCCACTGTTTGCCAAGATTCCGTTTTTGGTCAACTGTTTCAAAAACAAAACGCCGTTTGGTCTGAAAGACTATCTTGTAGCCGCGAAGCTGATGAGCCAGGAGCAGGTTGATGACTTGATCTCCGAGCAGCAAACGCTGCCGGCCAGAGAGCGTATAAATCTCGGCGCGCTGGCCGTCAAGAGAGGCTTCATCAGCGGCAGACAGCTTGCCGTCGCCATCCAGGACCAGTCTTTCTATGGACAAAAGTCCGATTCGGAAGACGTGAAGAAGGTCTTGAAGCGTTCTTCCGACGACACGTCTGTGCAAGCGCTTGTCGGTCACCTGGGCAATACGGAAGCATCGATTCTTTTGCAGAACATCTCTCAAAACCGCGACACCGGCGTGCTTTCCGTCGAGTATCGCGATCTCGCCTTCAAAGCGCACTACGAGCTTGGCAAAATAACACACGCGAAGGTCGGCAAGATTGAAGGCAACAAAGCGATCATCGAATTTTGCTCGGTCTGGAAAGACGGCATTTTCGTCTTTATAAAACGGCAGCCGCCGCCCGATCTGGCCAAGGAGACGTGCAAGCTCACGAAAGTCGTGGACAAACTATTGCTCGACGCTGCATTGGCGCGTGACCACGCCGACGTAGTCATAGCCAAGCTTCCCAAGGGAATGAACTCGGTGCTCGAGCAACTGGCGGACGACAAGGACTTGCTCAAGGGACCAGTCGACAGACTCATCGATCCAAAAGAAGAGCAGCCGATCTCCAACCGCGAACTGGCTTACATGAACAAGATCTGGAAAGTTTGCGACGGTCTTACTCCTTTGCAACAATTGATTCAGAACCTTGGTGACATGGTTGCTGCAGATGCGTGCAGAGCAGTTGATTTGCTCCTTCATTTCGAGTTGGTAAATGTGCCGGAGCATGACCTCGGCTTACCGCTCAACAACTTCCAAACTTTGCTCAGGAAAATCACCGAAAGGATCGGAAAAGAGCGCAGCTCGGCTTTCTTGCGTTTGGCATTGCGCGACACGATTGGCTATTCCGGACGGGCGCGCATGTACGTCATGTCGTCGAGCGCAGAAGTCGGCATCGACATGGTCGCCGCCAAAGCGACAGGAACTTCTCTGTCGACTGTAGTCAAGGATTTGGAGAACTGGCAGGTGAAATATATCGAATACGTCAGTCAGGAGCTGGACAGCAATGTTCTGCTCAGCATCATTCGAGAGATTCACCCGAATCAATAATTCCGCCGTCGTTCTTGAGGGGAGATGCCATGCATCGCCCGTCTTCGAATGCATGGCATCGTATCTGCAGTTAAAGCAGTCAAAAACCATAGAAAAAAGAGCCTAACTACTGTACAAAGATGAGGTTGTAACAGCCCATTCGCCTTGTACGGAGAGACCAGACATGCGCGTTTCGAATAGGCATGGATTTTGCCTTTCACTTTCACTTTCTCTACTTGCAACCGCCTCTTTGAATTCATTCATTGCCCCGGTCGGCTCATGTGCCGTCAATGTTTCGCCTGCCGATGACGGCAGTGCCGGGAATGTATTGATAGCGCAAGCAGCTGAGCGTGCGGAACGCGCAGGAAGACTGCTTACTCCGCAGATGCAGTCTCCAATCTTGCCGAGCCCAGCATTGAGAGTGCGTGTGGCCGTAGCGCAAAACACTCGCACGCCCAAAGAAATATTGGCGAAATTGGCGAAAGACGAGAGTTTGATGGTACGCCAGGCTGTTGCGCAAAACCCTTCCACTCCGCCTGAAGTCATAGATCAACTGGCGCAGACGTCCGATGAAATGATATTCGAAGCGCTTTTGCGCAATTCGCGCATGCCGCAGTCGACTACTCTTTCCAAACTGACCAAGGCTGGAATTCCAAAAGTTCTCGAGACAATAGGCTCCAATCCGAAAACACCGCCTGATGTGCTACATGGGCTGGTAATGGGACCTGTGCACACTGAGTTTCTCCTCCTGTCTCTGGCCCGCAATCCGAATGCGCCACCGGATGTGGTGATGCGTTTGTGCAAGATCGGCGACCGTCTAGTTCGCACTTTCTTGTCGCGACAGCCGAGCATCTCTAAGGAAGCCATTGCGATTCTGGCTCAAGATGGGGATCTCGGCGTAAGAGCCTTTGTGGCTATCAACAATTCTGCACCGGCTGAGGTGCTCGAAACTCTGTCGAAAGATTCTAATTTCGTGGTTCGCCAGGCTGTAGCCGGCAATGCCAATACACCGGCGAGCGCACTGGAGAAGCTGAGCAAGGACGACAGAGCGGAAGTACGCTCGGCAACAGCATTGTGTCCGAAGTGCCCGACTACTGTTCTGTCGACTCTGGCCAAGGATGCGGACGACAATGTTCGCATTGCGGTGGCGACCAATAGAGCCACACCAGCTAATGTACTGGCAGATCTCGCCAAGGACAAACGCCCTGGAGTGCGTGCTGCCGTCGCCGTCAATCCGGCGATTGGCAAGGATGCTCTTGATGTTCTTTCAGGCGACTCTACAATTGCCGTCGCCCAGGTGGTTTCGGCACGACCTGATATCAGCGCGGAATCTTTTGCCAAACTTGCGAAAGACAAATCGCCGATGGTTAGAACCATCCTCGGTATGAATCCGCGTTTGCCGGGCGATCTGGCTGCTGCTCTGGCCAAGGATGAAGTGCCGAGCGTGAGAGCCGCTGTGGCATCGAATGCCGCTATCCTGTCCGGCCCTGAAGGTAAGCCTGTGCCGGACCTGGAGCCGATTTTCTCCAAACTCGGCAAGGACAGCGACGAGTTTGTTCGCCAGTCTCTGGCGGGCAACGCCAATGCTCCCAAGCAGTGTCTTGCTTCCCTGTCGCACGACCAATGTTCTTCGGTTCTGCGCAGTCTGGCTTTGAATCCGCAGGCTCCAGACAGCACGCTGCTCGTGTTGGCTCAGTCGCCGGAACCGGCTGTGCGCCATGAATTGTTGAATCGCAGCAATGCCGGCCGCGATGTGCTCTTGAAGCTGGCCGAGGACGCCGACGTTGAGCTGAAACGTAGACTGGCAGGCAATCCTCAGGTGCCGGAAGATGTGGTGGCCAAGCTCGCCCAGGATCAAGATCCATCCGTGAGAGCCGTAGCAGCTTCCGCAGCCAAGATGAGCAAGCAGTCGCTTTCCGGCCTGGTCGGCGACCAGAGCCGTTTTGTGCGCGCCAAGGTAGCGGCCAATCCGAACACTCAAGTGTCGGATCTGGAAAAACTGGCCAAAGATCAAGATGACCTGGTGCGCCAGTCGGTAGCCGGAAATCCCTCATGTGCTGCCGCTCTTCTTGCCATACTGTCGCAGGATAAGCGGCCGGAAGTGCGCGAGGCGGTTGCGCTCAATCCATCCACTACGTTCGAGACGATCAAACAATTGAGTGAAGACGATGAATGTTGGTTGGCTGCGCCGGATTCGAGATACAGATAGAGATCCCTTGAAGTAGCGTTCTAATTCACTAAAAACAAAGAATGGAATCATTAAAATGAAGGAAGCAGTAATCGTAGACGCCGTACGCACCCCAATCGGCAAACACATTGGTGCGCTTAAAGATGTTCGCTCGGATGATCTGGCCGCGCATGTAATTAGAGAGCTCATGAAGCGCAATAAAATCGAGCCGTCCGAAATTGAGGACGTGCTTTTCGGATGCGCGAACCAAGCCGGCGAAGACAATCGCAATGTGGCTCGCATGGCCGTTTTGCTGGCCGGTCTGCCGGTGGAAGTAGCAGGCGGCACAGTCAACAGACTATGCGGCTCGGGACTGATGGCAGTCAACGAAGCCTGCATGGCCATTCAGTCCGGGCACGGCGACATCTATATAGCCGGCGGCGTCGAATCCATGACCAGGGCACCATTTGTGATGGCAAAGCCGGATTCCTCATTTCCGCGCGGCGATCAGAAATTAGTCGACACCACGCTCGGTTGGCGGTTTATCAACAAAAAGCTGTCAGATATGCACCACCCCTATTCCATGGGTGAAACTGCCGAGAATGTCGCGGAAAAATATGCCGTCTCTCGTGAAGATCAAGACGAATTTGCCCGCACGAGTCAGGCCAAGTACGGTGCCGCCAGAGAGAAAGGTGCGTTCAAAGACGAGATCGTGCCAGTGCCTTTGCCTTTGAAGAAGGGCGCGACGACGCCGGACATGGTCAGTGAAGACGAGCATCCCAGACCGCAAACAACCATTGACGATTTGAAGAAATTGAAGCCGGCATTTCGTGACGGCGGATCGGTCACTGCCGGCAATGCATCTGGTATCAACGACGGTGCCACGGCCGTGTTGATCATGTCGGCTGAGAAGGCAAAGGAAATGAAGCTCACGCCTATGGCGCGCTATGTCACCTCAGCTGTGGCCGGTGTGGACCCCGCCATAATGGGTATCGGGCCTGTGCCCGCTACGCGCAAAGCCTTGAGCCGAGCCGGGTTGACCATTAAGGATCTAGACCTTATCGAACTCAACGAAGCCTTCGCCGCGCAGTCGCTGGCTTGCATTCGTGAGCTCGGTCTGGATGCAGAGAAAGTCAACGTCAACGGCGGAGCGATTGCCCTTGGTCATCCGCTCGGCTCCAGCGGCGCTCGGATTTTGACCACCCTGCTTTATGAGATGAAGCGGCGCCAGGCAAAATACGGACTGGCAACCATGTGCATCGGCGTGGGTCAGGGCATCGCCACAATCGTCGAGCGTGTCTAGCGGGCAGAAGAGGTCGACCCCGCCTATTGCGGCGTGCAAGTGCCGATTTTGTGGGGGCAAAGGGAAGGAATTGAGCGAGGTTAAAAATTGCTAAGAAATCACGAGAGTGCCCTGCAAGCGCTCATTAGACGAGGGAAGACGCCTCGAAATGTGGCATTAATGAATGAGTGGGTGCACTGGTTGGGCAGTGCGCCTGTGAGGCTTAAGGCTGTTGGGTCGTTAGAAATTCGGGCGAAGAAAAACTAGATGGAATCCCAGCTCAAGCGCTTTACTTTCCTACAGTTGTCTGACGTGCATCTCGATTCACGTTTCCTTTCCGGGCGGCTGGGCCTTTCGCACAGCCAGCGTTATGAGCGCAACAACGAAATGCTTTTATCGCTCTATCGTGCTCTGGAAGAAAGCGCCAATCGCAAAGTGGACGCCATTTTCATTCCTGGTGATTTGTTCGACGCCGATACGGTTACCGGACCGACCATAAATTATTTGATTGAATCTTTTTCGCGCCTGGACGATATTCCTGTCGTGATCGCGCCCGGCAACCGCGACTTTTATTCTTTTGCCTCGCCTTACAATCCCAAAGCATTGCAGGCAAGAGGGCTTCCACCCTGGCCCTCGAATGTGATCATCTTTGACTCGGACGATTTCCAGACCGTCAAACATCCTCTGCGTGACGACGTTTGTTTTATCGGACGAGCGTTTCAACAAAATGAAGTCGAAACGCGCCGGTTGCTCAACCGGCCGATTGCGTTGCGCACTGGCGCTCCCTGGAATTTCTTCGTACACCACGGTTTTCTAGAGGGCTATGCCGGTCCGGATGCTGAAATTGCCGATAAATATTCGGCACCATTCTCGGTTGAAGAACTGGAAGCCCAGGCTTTTACATATGCGGCACTCGGCCACTGCCATGAGTTTGCCGAAGTGTACTCGTCGGTTGGTAAATTGATCGGCGCATACGGCGGATCTTTTGTCGGTCGCAGCTTCGAAGAGGCTGGTCCGAGATTGGCGCTTTTCGGCACAGTCATTGTCGGACCCAGCCGCATTCCGGAATGCAAAGTTGAGCCACTCGAGTTTGACAGCAGGCGCATTTGTGTCGCCGGCGTCGACGTATCGGGGCTTGCCGAAGAAGTTATGGCGCAAGAGATTTCTTTGGCGATTGAAGATCAGGGAGCCAGAGCCGGTCAGGATATCGTCTATTTGCACATGGAAGGCAGCTATCCGCCGGAAGCAGACAAATCTTCCGTTGTAGACAGGTTTCGCGACAATTACTTCCATGTTCGCGTGGCCGATCACACCCGCCCGGATTATCTCTCTGAGCGCTTCGACGAGCGCACAACCGAAGGAAAATTTATTGAAGCCATGCTCGAATACAAGCGGCGTGTCGAAAAAGGACGTGCCGAGGCAGGGCTGTTGGATGGAACACAGGCACCGGATTCGGTGTCAGGTGGAACTGCGGAGGACGCGCTTTATTACGGGTTGGATGCCCTCAGGAGGCAGAAGGTAGACATACGCAATGTGGATTGAACGCATCGAGCTAGCCGGCTTCGGGAGCGTTGTCGGCGAAAAAACTGAATTTGCCAGCGACAAGCTCAATTTACTTGTCGAGGCGAATGAGTTCGGCAAATCCACGATGGCGACGGCAGTATGGGCTGCACTATTTGATTTCCCCGACGGGCACGCCATGGCAAATGGAACTCACGGCGGGCAGACGCGCGAGTCAATGAAGCCCCGCGGCGGCGCCAATCTTCCCTTTCAAGTAAGCCTGTGGGCAAATGTGGGCGATCGACAATTGAAGATTGTCCGCGACTTTGCAGCCAAAACTGTCAAGGTCGGTGAGACAAAACC
>JAYRNY010001193.1:0-5145 GCA_041911975.1 bacterium
GGATGCATCAGAACCGGGCGTCGCTATATCCGAGAGGTCGCCTGGCTCACCGGCACCGGGACCTGCCTCCAAGTGAGTCTTGCCTGGGAAGTAAGTACTCAACCCATTGGAGTCGGGGGATTCGGTTCCAAACCAGATCTTGTGCCCGTTGAAAGGACCCAACCCATTGAAGTCAGTTGATTCGGCTCCAAACCCGGGCATGTTGCCGTTGAAAGCAGCCAAACCATTGGAACCGGGGGCTTCGGTTCCAAACCAGATCTTGTGTCCGTTAAAGGGTCCGAGATCCGAGTTAAAATCGATATGTAGATCGTTTATCCAGCCTGCGGCGATCAAACGATCATTTTCCTCTCGGGAAAATGATGAAGAACCTGACTGATCAAATGTCCCCAGATGTAGGGAAGAATCTTGTTCAGTGGCCAAATCCTGACGATCGCTAGAAGAGGCAACTTCGCCTCGAGGCAACTCTGATGTGGTCATTTTGATATAGGAAAGCGCGAGTAGTATTCGGGCACAATCTAGCCTGAAAGAGTATCAAAAAAATAACGGTTCGACGGTGGGTAGAAAAGTAAGCAGAAAAGGCAGCAACCAAACTGTCCTTTCCATTCATCCGTGCCCGACGCGGATTGCAATCAGACAAAATTTCGCCGACCTCTAGAGATCGGAATAGCTCGGCTCGATCACGCCATCTACAACAATCTGTTTGGCATAGTCGAGGTCGAGCTGCGCAAGTTTTGCATATCTTCCGGCTTCGCGGAGGTCATCGTCACGCATGGACGCAAGGCATTTCTTGTAATTGAAATTGACTGAGTCGAGTTTGTTCAGCACGCGCTCGGGCTCTTCGAAATTGTCTTTGATCATGCGGCTTAGCAAAACGAGGCGGCGGAAAAACTCTTTGCCTTTGACGGTGAGATCATCTGCCAGTTCACTAGCCAGAACTTCATATGCTCCTTCATCCGGACCGGTGTTTTTCAATAGCTCGTCAGCCATGCGCGCTTCCATCGTGCCGGTTGTTACCATGCGCGCGACCTTATCGGCATCGCCTTCCAGGTACGCAGTTATAGCCTTTTCCAAATTCTCCATTGCCGCGGTCAGATAGCGCTGAACACGTGTATAACCGCGTGTGTGTGTCACTTGCAGGACCATGCGGCAATGAACGATGTTCTCGATCAGCGTCTTGATCATGGTCATTTCTTTGGGACTCAATTTGACAATCGGCTCTATCTGTATGATCGGTTTGTCGTTGTCCAGCTCCAATTGCTTACCAAGGTAATGCAGCCAGAGCAGCGCCCCTTCGGCAATGCGGTGAGCGTCTTCTTCTCCTCCCTCGGCATAGAGAGACAGGGCTTCTTCCCTCTGTCGCACCACTTCCAAAAGATGTTCTTTAACGTGATCGCTGACCAGGCAATTACTGTATTCGACGGCCATCTTCAACCGAGCAATGCCGTTGGATAAGCGTTCTATCGCTTCTTCGACAGAACCTTCATCAAAGGTCAATTCGAGCTTCAGCTGGTCTTCCGAAAGCATGTGAGCGGAGGCAATCTGCAAATGCAAAAGTCCGCGCTCGCAGAACTTCTCGCAATCAGCCATGGAATCTTCTTCGAACAGTTTGAGAGCGCGCTTTCTCGCTTCCTCAGCCATTTTCAAACGCTCTTCCGCCAGACCTACAAAAGAAGATTTGCGCGTCTCGACGGCAGCTTGCGCCTCTGCAATCATCTCGAGCATGCGCGTCAGCTTCTCGTTGGCGTCCTTTCGTTTCAGCCAGTCTCCGGCAAGCGATTTGATTTGCTCAAAGATATCCATTATTTCGCCTTGCCTGAGCGCGAGTCGATTTCAGAACGCATCTGTTTGAGTTCGGACTCTAGATAATTGAAGTGCTCTTTTGCTTGCGGCATGAGATCCGGCTCTGCGTTCTCCGTCAGTTCCAGGTAGTTTCCTTCGCCAAGTTCAAACTCCACCGTCTCTGCATCAAAGAGCTGGCGAGCATAGTTGGACCGCAACCAGGAGAGCTTGATATTCCGGTGTGCCTTGGAGAGTTTTTCGCGGGCAAGATTCTTAAATCCTGCGGTCAGCTCCTCAGCCGCATCATCGATGGACTGGGCAACCAACTGATTGCGGCGGTATTTTGCATGCTCGACGTCTTCTTTGAGCTGGTTCAGGAACTGCTCAAGGGCAACCAGCTGGGACATAATCGAGTTTTTAGTAACCACTTTGGACATAGGAGCCAAAAGACCCGTCTGGGGCACCGTGCGATAACTCGCATCGGTTCAGATAGTACCACCAGCTCCTGAGATCCAGGTAATTAATAAGCAATCGTTTTACTTTTAGCCGGTCTGTATGATGCTTCCATCCGAACAAATAACTGTCATCGTTCCGTCTTCGGTTCTGTAGCTTAAATTGCCATGGCGGTCAAAGTTGACACTGCTGATACTGTTGTCAGGCTGGCTGCCGTCGCTATAGCTCATTGTCCATTTACCGGTTTCGGCAGAGCGAGTCAACTTCATGGCACCGGCGACGCTTACTTCGATGAGAATGCCGCAGCGATTGTATTGAGCTTCGACGACTTTTCCATTGGGCTGGAAAACGGCCTCGATTGTGCCGCGATTGCTGCGCTTGATGCCCTGTTTTGGGATGGTTAGAAATTGAGTCTTCTTAGTGTCTTTCCTGTAATTCTGGGGCTCGAAAACCAAGCCAAGCTCGGCGGCTGAAGCGGCTTCCAGCAGCGGCTCATCATACAAATCCGCAGCTTCCGCGCACAGAAGCGCATCGTCTACCGTATCATCAATTGCTTCGTCTTGCGCATCGATTTCGTCGGGCGCATCCAAATCGATTGGAGCGGCATTCTCCGGCTCGACTTGCTCCTGCTGAAGCTCGACCGCAACAGGCGAACTGAGATCCAGTTCGTACTGGAGTTCAATTTTTCTTGGAGCTTTGAAAAAGAGGCCTTCGAACCCGAGCGATCGGGCAAGTTGAATTTCGCTCTCCTGCAGAGGCTCGTAGTGCCCCTGGCTTTCTTGAACGTCGGCTTCCAGTGCCTGCATGGCTTCCAGCACATCGGCGACTTGAATTAGTTCTATCGCTACTTGCTGGTCGATTTTAAGACCAGTTATTGGCTGCACTTCCGCCTCAGTCTTTTCTTCAAGTCGTTCTTCAGTAACTTGAATCTCGGGGAGTGAAAGCTTCTTTGAACGACTGCCTCGCCGAACTCGAATTTCCGGTTGAGACGGTTTCGGCGCCAGAGCACCTGTGCGTACTTGAATCTCCGGCTGTGACAATTTCGGCGCAAGTGCTCCGGTGCGTACTTGTATTTCTGGTTGAGAGAGCTTTCGCGAATTCTTTGGTTTGCTCTTCTGAATAGCTACATCGGTCTTTTTCTTCGATGCTCTGCCCGTGCGAACTTGAATCTCAGGCTCGGGCGCACTGGTGTCTGCTATTTCTACGAAATCTGCGTATTCAACCGGCGCGGCGTTCACTTCCGGCACGGGTTGAGCTGTTTTTGCAAATCCTGGCGGTGCAGCAAAGACTGTTGCGGAGGTTCCAGAGTCAAGGTCATCATCTCCAGCCGCCACGACTTTCGCCGAAGCGTTGGCTTGCGCTTGTGCTTCCATCTTTTGACGCTTTGCTTGCGGACCGGCGAATGCATAGCCTACCGGATTGCGAAGACTCGATTTTTGCATAACTTCCGCAACTTGCTCGTCAAACCCTTCCAGTGTTCCTGGCTCTTCGCCGCTCATGGTATTGGAGGACATTGGGTTTTTCACTCGTCCTCTGTTTTTCGGACGATAAACGCTGTCGACATTGTTCAATACATTTTCCGAGTATTGTTTTTTCTGGTCGGCCTTCTGAAAAAAACCCTTCTTACCTGCCATGACATCTCTCCTGCTGGCTCGTCCGCACTGATATTGCAACTACTGGCGTGCAGGCAAGATTAGGAGGGAATTTGCGGGAACGGAAAAGGCTCAAGTCGAGAGGCAATTTCGCAGCAGTTTGAGATCTGGGCAAGTTGGAAGGGGCAAATTGAACCGAAATCAAGCCGCCGCTCGAGAAAATGCCGAGAACCGGGAAACCCTCGGAGGCAGGCGTCCCGGTCTTGGCTGGCCTAAAGCTGATTTCTTAGCCGAAGCGCCTGACGCAGCGCCTTGATCTGCGCAGTACCCTAGTAGCGGCGGAAGCCTGCCGACGGCTGCGTCATCAAGTAGAGTCGGTCGAGCGTCTCGTTGCGTATCGGGCTCAGGACTTGACCATAGGCATTGGACTGAGCGAAACGCCCGCGGTGACGCCCATAGCCGTTGTAGGACGAGTTGTACCAGGCTTGCCGGACGCGATTGACCAGGTCATTCAGCTGTCTGACAAGCATTTGCGAGTCGTTGTAGCTGAGCCCGTTTCTTCTGACTACCCGCTGTTTCTGGTTGATGAGGCTGCTCAGTTCAGAATTGAATATACTGGCATCATTGGACCTCAAATAGCCCTGAGCAGCACCCAGACCAATCTGTTCTTTGAGAACGGTCATCTGCCAATCAAGGTTCATCGCCGATTGCACCTGATGCGGCGTGCCTCTGTATGGACCGGAATATATCGACGAGTCGAGCGTGACACCGTTGAACACTATCGGTTGCCCGCTGCCGAAATTTTGATATCCCGGAAAGCCGTTCATATAGCCAGAATTGGTCGGGTAATTGCTGCCATATGCCGAGTAAAGCTGTGATTGCGGTAAATTAGATACTAGGGGCAAGAGGCTGTCTACAATGCCGTTTCCGGTCGAAGGAGTGTTGTAGAGATTGCTCTGATTGGGCCGGTAGGCGTTGGTTTGGCCCGGCAAAAGCTGTCCCAGAAGTCCGGATAAGCCCGAACTTGAGCCGTTAACCGTGCCGCCATAGTTGTTGTAATCGTTGTAGTTGTTGTAATTGCTGTTATCGCTGTATGCCGGGTTGTAATAGGGATCGCTGTAGTTGCTCCCCGTCAACTGTCCACCGAGCGCATTCTTCAAGATGTCAGCCAATTGCGCGTGGGCAGGCTGCGCGGTGGAGGTGGAAAGAATCATTCCTGCGATAACTGCGACGCCAAGCAATGCACGTTTTTTCATGATAAATCTCCGCCTCCTGCAGGTCCTGCAAGCGGCAACTCTCGGGTTGTGACAAAGCTGAAGAC
>JAYRNY010001194.1:0-6812 GCA_041911975.1 bacterium
AAGGCCCGGCCGATGAAGCTGAACCTGGCGAAGCAATAGTGGAAAAGACGCCGGCTGCCAAAGAATCTGAAAAAAAGGCTGCAGCAGTGCGTTAGTTGAAATTGCTACCCTTAAGAAGTCTTTCAATTTGAAAAATAATCCGGCGAAACCGTTATTTTCGGACATTCATCGCGCCGGATGAATTCCTCGAAATCCAGTTGACCACTGGCGTTGTGGCGTTCATAACCCAAAAAATTATGTGATTACCTGTACGTTTGTATAAGCAATCAGTACCCTTGACTGCCTGCATTTGGAATATATTGAAGGTGTCCCCTGAGATTTGGCGTGTCGGTTCGTTAGAAGCGAATTTGGCCTCGGGCTTGCTGATTTCCAGTATTTGGACAAATTACCATTCAAAGAAACGGCGAGGAAATAAAAATGGAAGTATTTCAAAATCCCTGGGTTCTAGTTCCTGTTTTGATCATGCCGGTGGTGATCATCGGTCTGGCGAAATCTTGGAAAAACTACAAGGACAAGGCTGCACAAAGCAGGCAGGCATAGAATCCCTCACTAGTAAAAACGATAGATCGGCGTGGGCGGCAGAAAGTGTAGCTTCCACAAGCAGCTCGCTGAATTACATAGCTGTAGGCTGAGGTACGAGCACCTCTCTTACGAATGTCTGCTCGGCACGGCAGCGGCGGGGCACCAGCAATGGTGCCCTTCCGTCATTGGTCTTTTTCAGCCTGTAAGATTTTCTCGAGAAAAGCTTACAGATCGCAGAATGCAAAAAAGGCGGTGCTATGCATCGCCTTTGGAAATAGTTCGCAACATTTTAGATTAGCGCTTCGAGAATTGGAAGCGTTTGCGAGCTTTCTTGCGTCCGTATTTCTTTCTCTCTTTGACGCGCGGGTCGCGGGTGAGCAGACCTTCAACGCGCAAAGCCGGACGGTTCTGCGGTGCGGCTTCAGCCAGCGCACGGGCGATGCCGTGACGGATGGCGCCAACTTGACCGATGATACCGCCGCCTCTGACCGTGACAATCATGTCGAAACGACCGGCTGCATCGGCAGCAACGATCGGTGACTGAAACTCTTTTTTCAGACCGGGACGGCCGCCTACATAGTCGTCCAAGGTACGACCGTTGATGGCCACCTGACCCGTACCGGGAATAAGACGAACTCTTGCCGAAGCTGATTTTCTTCTGCCGGTGCCGTAGTACTGAATAACGCTTGTCATCTGTTTTTTTCCTAACCGCTTAGTCTCTGGTGCCTGTCTTGTTTACGTTTCTCATTTGGCGGTCGACGCATATATCGACCCTACGACCTAGTCAGTCCAGGTCAATGCTTCCGGTTGCTGCGCAGCATGCGGATGCTCGATACCGGCGTAGACTTTCAGCTTGGTGAATTGTCTGGCGCCCAGTCTGGTGTGGGGGAGCATTCCTTTGACCGCACGCTCGACGATTGCCGTCGGGCGACGCTCTCTCAGCGACTTCAATGTTTCTTGCTTGAAACCATGCGGAAATCCGGAATGCCTCGAATAAACCTTTTGGGTTTCTTTCTTGCCGGTGACTTTGATCTTTTCGGCATTGATGATGATGACGAAGTCACCCGTGTCTACGTTGGGTGTGAATTGAGGCTTATTTTTGCCTCTCAGGATATCGGCGACTCTGGTGGCGAGACGGCCAAGGGTTTTGCCTTCGGCATCTACGACGAACCATTTTTCCGAAATGTCGCCGTCTTTGGCGAGATATGTCTTCACGAGCGGCTTCTCCAATACTCTCTTTTGGGCTTCTTACTTAATCGCTTTCAAGATCTCATTGCTACTTTTTTCAAAGAGCCTGAGATTTTCCGGGTATTTGACCATTTGCAGGGTCAACCCTGGCGCTGGCGCCGTCACGCCGGACAGATTGCGATCTCGTCCGGACAGAGCCTCGCTGAGGCTCTCAGGCGCTCTCCTGCCGAGCCCGATTTCCACAAGCGTCCCGACGACTATGCGCACCATATTGTACACGAAGTGATTGGCGCCAATCCAGAATTCAAGCTGCCCTTCACCTAATCTCAACATTTGCACACGCTGAACGGAGCACAGGGGTGAGGTCTCGTCCCCATTGGAGGCACGAAAGGAAGTAAAGTCGTGAGTCCCTAAAAGGCACTGGGCGGCACTTATCATTGTCTCGACATCCAACTCCTGGCGGACCAGATAATGATTTGCAGCTAATAGCGGCGATCTCTGCTGGCGGTTAAGAATTCTGTAAACATAGATACGTTCCGTTGCACTGTAGCGAGCATGGAAATCATCGTGCACGACAGCGCCTTCGTAAGCCGACAAATCATTGGGTAGGATGCCGTTGAGGGCCCAGAGAAATTTATAGAAGTCGCCGTCAAATTCATCTATGTCGAAATGAACGACCTGACCTTTTGCATGCACGCCGGTGTCGGTGCGCCCCGAAAAGATCGCTTTCACGGGGCGGCGCCAATAAACAGTAAGACTCTTCTCTAGCTCTTCCTGGACGGTGCGGACACCGAGCTGGAATTGTGAGCCGTGGAAGAGTCTTCCCGAATACTCGATTAAGAGAGCGACGCGAGGCAATTAAACTTGCTGCCCCCTTCGACACTGGAGGGGCGCATCGTATGCGCCCATCTGCCGGCGAGCCGCCGGCGCTCCCAGGAAGCTAGACAAGCTGGATGATAGCCATCGGAGTTGCATCTCCGCGGCGGCTGCCGGCTTTGAGAATGCGTGTGTAACCACCCGGGCGCTTGGCATAGCGAGGAGCGACTTCGTCGAAGACGCGCTTCACTACTTCACCGTCATAGATGAAGGAAGCGACTTGGCGGCGCAGGTGCACTGCATGCGCAAGCTCTTTAGCGGCTTGGACATCGCCTTTCTTTGCCTTTTCAGACAATGCTTTGTGATCGGCGATAAATCCCTTCTTGCCCTTGGTGATCAAGCGTTCGACTTCCGGGCGCACTGCTTTTGCTTTGGCGAGAGTGGTGATGATCTCGTCGTGGCGCAGCAGTTCGGTCGCCAGAGAACGCAATACAGCCTTTCTTTGATCGGCTGGGCGGCCTAAACGATTTCCAGGTTTGCGGTGACGCATAATTCCAAGTCCTTATTTATGTTTTTGAGTTTCCAAAAAACTATTTGTCTTTGGGAGTGTCGGCAAGAGTGAGTCCGAATTGACGCAGACGCTCGATGACTTCATCGGCGGACTTCTTACCGAAGTTCTTGATGTTCATCAGATCGTCATAGGTCAGCTTCAGGAGCTCGCCCAGTGAGTTGATGTTAGCCCGCTTGAGGCAGTTGTATGCGCGAACGGACAACTCGAGCTCTTCGATGGAGATGGAGCTGTGCTTTCCGTCTTGCTGAGTGGGTTGGGTCGCTGCAGGAACCATGGGCTTGCCAGAGAGTTCTGCAATCGGCACCAGGTGTTCGATGATTTGACGCGAAGCTTGAGAAATTGCTTCGGTCGCGTCGATAGAACCGTTGGACCAGATTTCCATCGTCAGTTTGTCGAAGTCTGTCGACTCGCCGACGCGGGTTGGCTCAACCAAGTAGCTGACTTTTCTTACCGGCATGAATACTGCATCGATGGGCAGCACGTCGATAGCTTGTTTGTAATGGCTGTGGGAATCGGCCGGTACATAACCGCGTCCACGCTCGACAGTGATTTCGGCGCGGATTCTGCCGCCTTCAGCCAGTGTGCAGAGCTGCCAGTCGGGGTTGATGATGGTGGCATCAGCCGGGCAGATGATATCGCGGCCGGTGACTGCACCGGTGCGCTCTACATCGAGGTGAAGATATTGAGGGTCGTTGCTGAAGGTTTTGACAACGAGACCTTTGAGGTTGAGCATCACGTCGATAACGTCTTCGACGACACCAGGAATGGTGGTGAATTCATGGGTGATGCCTTCAATTCTTACTGCACTGACTGCCGAGCCGTCGAGAGACGAAAGCAAAACGCGACGAAGCGAGTTGCCGAGGGTAGTTCCATATCCTCTTTCCAGGGGCTCGATAACAAATTTGCCGTAGATCGATCCGTCTGCGCCCGTTTTATTTTCGAGACACTTGATCTTCAGCGGTTCCATCAGTTTCTCCATTTCATTTCCTTTCTGAGTAGCGTTGCTCGTTTTCTGAGTGTTTCGTCCCTCACGCGCTGATGCCTACACGCTTAATAGGCACCGGGTATTGGGCACTCAAAACTTTTCTTTAGACGCGGCGGCGCTTGGGCGGCCTGCAGCCATTGTGCGGAATCGGCGTGACGTCTTTGATCAAGGTGATCTCCAAGCCGGATGCTTGCAGCGCGCGGATGGCGGTTTCGCGACCGGCGCCCGGTCCTTTGACCAGCACTTCGACCTGTCTCATGCCCTGGTCCATGGAGCGCTTCGCTACCGATTCAGCGGCTTGCTGAGCGGCGAACGGAGTGCCCTTCTTGGCGCCTTTAAAACCGACGGTGCCGGCTGAAGCCCAGGCGATCACCTGGCCTTGCGGGTCGGTAGAGCAGATGATTGTGTTGTTGAAAGTGCTCTGGATGTGCACAACACCCTGCAACACATAACGTCTCTCTTTTTTCTTGGTCCTTGCTTTGGGCGACTTTGCCATGGTTTCTCTCTCTTTTGACTATTTAGAATTCGAAATTTTGTTAGTTCGAGTGGGCTCTATTTACTTGGCGGCAGCTTGTTTCTTGCCGGCGACCGTTACGCGCTTGCGACCGCGACGGGTGCGAGCATTGGTCTTGGTGCGCTGACCACGGGTAGGCAGACCTTTTCTGTGGCGCTGACCGCGATAGCAGTTGATTTCGATAAGGCGCTTGACGTTGAGACCTTCCACACGTCTGAGGTCGCCTTCGACCTGCAGTCCGCCCTTTTCGATCTCTTCACGGAGGCGGCTGACTTCGTCTTCAGTCAGGTCGTTAACCCGGCGATCGTCGGGAAGGCCTACTTTCTGCGTGATCTTCCTGGCAGTGGTGTGACCGATGCCATAGATGTAAGTAAGCGCGATGTGTGTTCTCTTGCCTTTCGGCAGATCTATACCGGCGATGCGGGCCATTTGTCCTCCAGAGTCAAATAATTTCCTATACCGGACGGAGCCGGGCTAGTGCCTGGGCTTAACCCTGGCGCTGTTTGTGTTTGGGATTTTCGCAAATGACAGCCACTCTGCCTTTACGGCGGATGACTTTGCACTTGTCGCAGATTTTCTTGACAGAAGCTCTAACTTTCATGA
Organism: bacterium; assembly: GCA_041911975.1. GTDB lineage: Bacteria > Cyanobacteriota > Vampirovibrionia > Obscuribacterales > Obscuribacteraceae > QKMZ01. Next base: position 5,200 of record JAYRNY010001194.1, read on the forward strand.
GAGTCTCGCTTGTTTATTCGGTGTGATAGCAACCTGGTTCGAAACCAGGTCTTACCCAGTCTCCGCGCGCCCGGCTCATTGCTCGCGCACAGTTTCCAGTTTCCGAGCAGACGGTTGATTTAACTCGAAATCGAGTTGCGTCAATCCGCTGGAGCTACGGATACAAACATCAGATTATATATCAATCTTTGATTCTGTACGTGATTCTTCCGCGCGTTAAGTCGTATGGGGTGAGCTCTACGCGCACTCGATCGCCTGGAAGAATCTTAATAAAATTTTTGCGAATCTTGCCCGAGATGTGGGCCAAGACCTTGTGTCCGTTGTCTAATTCGACCCGAAACATGGCATTGGGAAGGGATTCCCGGATTATGCCCTCGAATTCAATTACACCTTGTTTCGTCATCAAATTACCTCACTGGGACGTTGAGTGAGCACAATAGGCTCTCCTTCAGTCACCAGGATCGAATGTTCAAAATGCGCAGATGGCTTGTAATCTTGCGTAACAACTGTCCAGCCATCCTGCTTGAGGCGTACTCGGTCGCCTCCCTGATTGAACATCGGTTCAATCGCTATAACCATACCAGGTTTCAAACGCACCTTGCTACCGGTTCTGTAGTTGAAGATGAGCGGGTCTTCATGATAGTTGGGGCCAATGCCGTGTCCGCCATAGTCGCGAACGATTCCGTAAAGATTCGCTCTGGCGATGTCTTCGATGGCTCCGCCGATGTCATCGAGAGTGGCGCCGGCCCGGCACACTTTTATGCCGGCATAAAGAGACTTCTGAGTGTCGTCAAGAAGTTTTTGCAAGCGCGAATTGATTTCGCCGACCGGCACAGTCAATGCCGTATCGCCAATGTAATTCATATTCGGGTTCTCGACTCTGAAGGTGGCGCCAAGGTCGATGCTGATGACATCCCCATCTTTGAGCACGCGGCTGCGGTTGGGAATGCCGTGCACAACTTCTTCATTGATGGAAACACAAATAGTGGCGGGAAATTTGCGATAGCCCTTGAAGGTGGGAATGCATCCGGCGTCGCGGATCATTTTTTCGGCAAACTCATCCAGCTCGCCTGTCGAAATGCCTGGCTTCACCAGCTTTGCGGTTGCTTCCAGAACTTCACCAGCCAGCTTGCCGGCTTTTTTGAAATTCTCTATCTCGATATCTGTGGTCACTATCATTTACGACGGAACTCCGAACTTCCTAAGCGGTCACTTTGAGAGACTGAAGAATATTGTTGAAGATGGTCTCCTGGTCGCCCTCTCCCTGAACGGTCTGGAGGGTTTTCTTCTCCGTGTAATAGGCGATTAGCGGCTCGGTTTGCTCACGATATGTTTGCAATCTTGCCTTGACCAGCTCTTCTTTGTCGTCTGCTCTCTGGCTCAAATCAGAACCACAGACATCGCATTTTCCTTCCGCCTTCGGTGGCGCAAACTTGACGTGATAGACAGCTGCGCAGGCTTTATTGCTGCATGTCCAGCGGCCGCAGATGCGCTCGGTGAGAAGGCTATCATCTACTTCCAGATTGATGACGGTGGAGAGATTGCTCTTCAAGGAAGTAAGCAGCTCATCAAGGCTCTTAGCCTGAGCGATGTTGCGCGGAAAGCCGTCAAGG
>JAYRNY010001195.1:0-2543 GCA_041911975.1 bacterium
TCCCTTGCTGTCTATTGAAAAACTTATGCTCCTGCTGCAGGAAAACATAGGCGGCAAGCGACTTTTGTCGGATCGTCAATTTGCTGACGTGAAATTGGAAATTGAGCGTCGGGCGCAAGCGACCTTGACGCCGGGCGATGAAATCACGGTCGGAAACTACTCGGTGAAAGTCTTGTCCAATCGCCGAGTCTGGGTCACCAAGATTCGCCCTGTCAAAGAAGAGGCGACCCAAGAGCCTGTTGAGAATTCAGACGCCTCCAAGCCGAATGAGGCAGATGCTGAGCCTTCGGGTAAGTTTGTCGCGCAAAAGACCTCCAACAACGGCAAGAAAGCAAAAGCCGAGTCAGAAAAGTCAAAAAAGAAGATGGCTGAAAAAATCAGCGAGTAGAGGGCTTAGTTTCGTTTTCAATTTTCGTAGACACGTTCAGTGTCAGCGTTGTCTGTTTTGAATCCTTTTGGCGCAGGGCTGTGATATTTACAGTGTCAAGGTCTTTTTCGGCCGAGATCGACCAGCCCATGCCCATATCCGACGCCGGGTTTTTGATGTTCCATTCGTGCTTTTGGAACCACTTCGCATAGACCTTGCAGACGGTCGCAGGATCGTCATTTGAAATCATCGTGACGCTGCGAATGCGGATCTTGTCGATAGTTGTATCAGCAGCGGCAGTCGGGGTCGCGTCCGGGTAACGAGGCGCAGGGAAGAGTTTTGGATAGGCGATGGCTTCGATACTGCTGGTGGTGCCTTCTGAGGCGGCACCCAGATTTTGAATTTCCTTCATCATCGAGCAGCTGGAGAGACTTAGCGAAAGAAGCAGAGCGGCGACCACAGGCACCGCCACAACCATCCACACGCCGATCTTTTGCAGGGACAAATTCAAAATTCCTCCGGGGCTAGAATTCAACTGTGCACCTTCAGTTGTCAATGTAATCAAAGGAATCCGAGCTGCTCTGCCTGCGAAAGCTCATCAGTTTTACCAGTACGACACCGGCGATAAATCCGCCTACGTGCGCCCACCACGCTACTCCGCCTTCTTCGGCCGTGTCTCTGGCTATGCTGGCAAAGCCGGTGAAGCACTGCGAAAAGAACCAGAAGCCCAAATACACGGCTGCCGGCACTTCGATCAATCGGATGATGAAGAAGATTGGGATTGCTGTAAGTACGCGTGCGGTCGGGTAGCTGACAATGTATCCGCCGAGAACACCCGCAATCGCACCTGAGGCGCCGACAGTGGGAATCATGCTTGCCGAAGACATGAATACCTGAGTCAGTCCGGCGCAAACACCGCAAAATAGATAGAAAAACACGTAGCCCATGTGCCCTAGCTTGTCTTCTATGTTGTCGCCGAAGATAAAGAGCGCCCACATATTGCTGATCAAGTGCATCCAGCCGGCATGCAGGAACATGCAGCTGAAAAGCGTGAATATCTCATAGGCGCCGAATTGCTGGAAGAAGAGAGCGGGCACCAGCCCAAACGTCTTGAGAAACTCGTTCAGTCCCTGGTCGCCAAGCGCCACTTCGACAAGGAATACCAGCAGATTGGCGGCAATAATCAGGTACGTGATAAACGGAACTGAACCGGAAGGTTGGGAATCTCTGAGGGGAAACATAAAGCAAGATTACATCAAAAAGAGATTCCCGCCCTCTTTGCAGTAGAATTGTCGACCGGCCCAGTCAGGAGCAAAAACAATGGTTGCCAGCCAGAAGCTTGCGCGTTCGAATGACACGCATACGGTTATGAATCAGCCGCCTTTGCTGCAGAATTACAACCTTTTCGTGAAGGACACGGCGCTGGTCGAGTCTATAAACAGGGAAGGGGCGGCATGGGCTGAGGAAAAACTCTCGGCTTTCGGGCAACTGGTTGGGCGCGAAGAGTCGATCAAGCTCGGCTATCTGGCCAATGAAAATACGCCGGTTTTGAAAACGCACGATCGCTTTGGTCATCGCATCGATGAGGTCGAGTTTCATCCTTCCTGGCATGAATTGCTTTCTATGTCGGTCGAAAATCGGCTGACCAATTTGCCCTGGGTAGAAACGCGCTCGGGCAGTCATGTCGCGCGCGCAGCCATGATGTATTTGATGGTGCAAATCGAAGCCGGACACATGTGTCCCGTTTCTATGACGTATTCATGCGTGCCGGCTTTGAGAAAGCAACCGGACGTTTTGTCTGCGTTCGAAGGCGCGCTGATGTCCAGTCAGTACGATCAGCGATTCATTCCTGCATCTGAAAAACGGGGCATCCTTGTTGGTATGTCTATGACGGAAAAGCAGGGCGGCTCCGATGTTCGCGCCAACACCACCGAGGCTCGACCGGTGCAGTCGAAAGGTCCCGGGCAGCTTTATGCATTGAATGGGCACAAGTGGTTTTGCTCGCATCCGATGTCTGATGCGTTTGTCATGCTTGCGCAGGCGGAAGGTGGACTTTCATGTTTTCTGGTGCCGCGCTTTTTGCCGTCGGGTGAGCGCAACCTCTTACGGTTGCAACGCCTGAAAAGCAAGTTGGGCAACCGATCGAATGCTAGCGCTGAGATTGAACTTGACGGAA
>JAYRNY010001196.1:0-2832 GCA_041911975.1 bacterium
GATGACATTTGGTTTAAACTTGCACCTAAAGATTGGCTGGAAGCGTTTTCGCATCACCCGAGAATCGGCGATGTGGAGTCACTGAGAGCCAAATTCGCTACCACGTCAAGCTGGTGCGAGAACGAGCAGAAGGGCGTCAGCCAGGCGACCGAAGATGTGTTACAGCAATTGTCGAAATTGAATGACGATTACTTCGACAAGTACGGATACATCTTCATTGTTTGCGCAACTGGAAAATCAGCCGACGAAATGCTCGCTATCTTGAAGTCGAGATTGCCCAATGACAAAGACGGTGAATTGAAAGTGGCGGCAGGCGAGCAAGCGAAAATCACAAGATTAAGATTGGAAAAACTCCTCTCATGAGCAAAATAACCTCTCACGTTCTCGATGCATCACGCGGCAAACCGGCTCAGGGTGTGCCGATTACACTGGAGCGAAACGAAGGTGGAATGTGGGTTGCATTGTCAAATGCGGTGACTAATTCCGACGGTCGTGTTCCCGAGCTTTGGCAGGAGGGAATGAAACTGGAAGCCGGCGTTTACAAGCTGACTTTCGATACGGAAAAATATTTCCAATCGATTGGTGTCAAGGGATTCTATCCGCACGTGCCGATTGTGTTTGAAATTGCCGATGCCGCGCAGCATTATCACGTTCCACTCTTAATAAGCCCATTCAGTTATTCGACATACAGAGGCAGCTAGGCAGCCATTTATATAGGTGTACTTGAGAGCAAAGGAGAGAAAGATGAAAACTTCCCTTAACTCGGGAAATCTCGGCGAAGTCTTCAGCAAACTGGCAATCGCAAACAGAGAATTCAATTCGCAATATCCCGGCGACAGCGGAGCCAGGCAGGCAGTTCACACCGTCTATGGTGGCGCCCACTTGTTCAAGTCCGACTCGGCGAAGAAACTTGGAGTTCTTGCACTGCGCTCTTTAGATGAATACGGGCCCAACTTTGTGGTTTTTGCCAGAGCTCTGCAATTACACGGCTGGGAACAATTGCCTGAGAACGAAGACAAGATTTTGAAACTGGAGCCCTTGCTCGATGAAAATTCGGAGAGCGTTCGTAAAGAGAAACATCCTGCCTGGCTGGCCTACACCGTTTACAAAAGAGTAAGAGAGAAACTCGAGCGTGAAGCCGTAGAAGACTTCCGCATCGATTTTGAAGACGGATACGGCAATAGACCCGATTCCGAAGAAGACATGCACACCGAACTGGCCGCCAAAGAAGTGGCGAAGGGCATGAAGGAGAACACTCTTTCTCCCTTCATCGGTATCCGCATCAAGCCGTTCACAGAGGAGCTGCGCGACAGAAGCGCGCGCACGCTCGATATTTTCCTCACTACTTTGCTCGAAGCAACAGGCAATAAGCTGCCCGATAATTTTGTTGTCACTTTGCCGAAAGTGACCATCACAGAACAAGTTACGGCGGCGATGGAATTGCTGGCACTGATCGAGAAAAAAATCGGTTTGCCTGACAACACGATCAAAATCGAGCTGATGGTTGAAACGCCTCAATCGATAATAAACTCCAAGGGACAATGCTCGCTTCCCGAATTCGTCAGAGCCGGAGCCGGTCGCTGCATCGGATGCCACTTCGGCGTCTATGACTACACGGCTTCCTCGAATATCACCGCTGCCTATCAGTCGATGGATCATCCATCCTGCGATTTCGCCCGCGAGATGATGAGAGTCTCTCTTTCCGGCACCGGCCTCTGGCTTTCGGACGGCGCCACCAACGTGATGCCTGTCGGTCCGCATCGCCCGGACGAAGATGGAAATCTCAGCGAAGCTCTGCGCCGGGAGAATATCGATACTGTGCATCGGGCATGGAAACTAGGTTTTGACCATGTGCGCCATTCCTTGAAACATGCGTATTATCAAGGCTGGGATCTGCATCCGGCTCAATTGCCTGTTCGTTATGCCGCCTGCTATTCCTTCTTTTTGGAAGGGCTGGAGCCCGCCAGCCTGCGCTTGAGAAGCTTCATAGAAAAGGCGGCCCAAGCCACTCTCGTCGGCGACGTCTTCGACGACGCGGCTACAGGTCTGGGGCTGATAAATTACTTCCTGCGTGCCATAACTTGTGGTGCGTTTTCAAAAGAATAAGTAAAAGCGACTGGACTTACACTGGAAGAAATTTCCACTCGCTCCTTTCTCAGAATTTTGGAAGGCAGACGAGAAAAAGTGCTGGCTAAATAGAGGTTTCTAATAGCTGACGCTTTAAACCTGCACACGGCAAAAACGATGCGGGCGATGCGCGGTCGTGTCAGTCAAGGCGTCCGCTCGATTCAGGTCAAGAAGACAACCCAAAATTTTCACTAATCAGGTCCAATTTAAGTCTTAAGAAAATGTCCCGGTGGTACATAGTACTCGGTTTGTCGCCGTTTGGTATTGACATTGAACAAGTCGTCTTGGACGCCCCTGAAAGTTGCGTCCGTGGTCAATCCGACAGAAGTGGACCTGGACAAGGTTCTCAACCTGGCTCGCCAGAATCTGGGGCGCACGGTAGAGTTGCCCTTTGGAACCGGCAAAGGCTATCTGTTGACGGCTATAACTCCGCCCGATCCGTCCGGCATGAACCGGGCCAGTTATGTGGAGTGGACGCTCATAGATGTGGAGAATGCCCACCTGCCGCCTTTGTGGTCGCACAGGACCACTGATCTGGCGGTGCTTCTCGGCATGATTCACCTGGAATTGTCCAAAAGCTCTTCAGCCAGCCTGCCAGCTCAGCCAGCTGTCGGCGCTACCATGATGACCACCCAGGAATTGCCGCCTGGCGGCATCATGCAGATGGCTCAGGCTGGTCAGATGCCGCCTTTGCCACAAAACGGC
>JAYRNY010001197.1:0-2851 GCA_041911975.1 bacterium
ATAGAATCGCTTCAGCATCGGTAAACCAGCTCCGTTTTGCCAACAAATCGGCAACCCCATTTTCTGCTTGCGCGTGCACGGCAAGAGCAGTTGCGTCCAACTTGCACTCGTCCAGGAACGAGCGAAAAAGACGTTCTGCATCAGCCAGTCGCCCCAGCACTAATGCTTCTTCTGCTGCTTGCTGATACTGCTGCCAACTCATCAAATAATCGGGATCGCCAGTGTGATGCTTGCCTGATATCTATCGAAACTTGCTTATGCTGAATGTTAACACGGCTCAGGTACACGAGCCGCAATTACTTTGAAGAACTATTCTTTCGTTTGCCCTTCGACTATTGAAGGACGCGCGAGTAGGCTCTGCCGCGGCATGAGGGCGGGTCCACGCAGGGATTGCCGCGCAATCCGTTGCGTCCGACTGCGTGCTCCTGGTCGTCCATCATTTGCCCCGCGTAAAGTGTGGTGGGCGTGGGCTGTGTGTAAACGGTCTGCGGCATTTGGTCCGGCATCATGATTGGAGCGCCGGTTTGAATGTATTGTGGCTGCATCATGCCGGGCTGCTGCATGGGTTGTTGCATTTGCTGCATCTCGCCCTGCGCTGCGTATGTCTGTTGCTGGTCGGGAACCTGAATCGGTCCGGAATTCGGCAGGCTTTCCATGGCTTGGGCTGCGCCCGCACCACCATGGTCTACGTGGGCAATTTGAGGACCTTTGCCCAACATGCCCGAGGCGCCGCAAACGACGAATGTGACTACTCCACCGATGAAAATTCCCAGGAGCAAAAGGATGATTTTGCTCAGCACTTCACCGTTGTCTTCTGTTGCCTGCATGTAATTGCTCATGGCTGACTACCATTCAATGGAGGATTACGATCAAACACATTGTATGGATCGTTGATGAAATGGCTATGGTGAAAACCGCAAGAGCGCCACAGAAACGGCGTTGGGGGATTTAGTGCCCGGGGAGGGAAAGCCCCGAAAGGTCCGCCAGATGGCAAATAGCCGCCATTCGAGAAGTTTGGCGGAGGGGTAAAACGGTCTGTTTAAGTCTGTTTCAGGCGTTCATAATGCTGAGCGGGCATTTGAACAGGAAGTCCTTGATGCTCGGTGTATTTTCCATTGGTTTGGTCATTGCGGTCAGCGCGTCGTTAAAACCGCGCGTACCCAGACCGAGGTCTGAGGCCATTGCCACGCTGGCGTCGAGCGCCCGGGGCATACTGATTGCTCCATCACCAATGGAGGCTAGTTCGGGAGGCATGTGTAAGGGAACTCATGCTGCTATTGACATCTACTAGAATACCAGCGGGCTTTGGTTTTGGCAGATTAATTCTGAAAACACCACCTGCTGGGAGCTGCATGCGGCTTACTGGGGATGGCGGCAGATATGGCGCCCCCGTTTTAGTTGCTCCAATTGATGAAGGTGACTTCGACCGGCTCTGCCTGGTTTAGTTTCTCGAGTTCTTTGTCGAAGTGCAGCATGACATTGGCTTTTGCCAGCCCGCTGAGCATGTGCGATTCTTGTCCGCGGGTAGGAATTGCAGTTGTTGCGCCATTTTTGTCTCTTTCGAGCTTGCCGCGAACAAAATCCAGGCGCCCGGGGCGTTTTTTCATTGATGCACCGGCTGTGACCCTGAAAGTTGGATTGCTGGAAAAACTGCCGCCAGCCAGTTTTTTCAGCGCCGGTTTTACGATCTGGTGGAAGGTGATGAGGACCGAGACAGGATTGCCGGGCAGGCCGAACAGGTACTTTCGCGAGCCGTCCTTTCCATCGAGGACTCCAAAATAGACGGGCTTTCCTGGCTTAATGGCGATGCGCCAGAAGACGGTCTTGACGCCCAGCGATTCGAGGATTTCCTTTACATAGTCGTGGTCGCCGACGGAAACACCACCGGACGAGATCACCAGATCGCTTTGTGCGAGGGCTTGCTCAAAAGCTTTGCGTGTCTCTTCTTTGGTGTCTCTGGCAATAATGCTTTTGCATTCGCTGATGCCTAGGGCATTGAGCGCAGCAGTCAGCCCGTAAGCGTTGGAATCATAGATTTGACCATCTTTCAGCGGTTGACCCGGTTCGACCAATTCGTCGCCGGTCACTACAAGTGCCACTCTCGGTTTTTTGAAAACAGGAAACTTCACGTGCCCGAGCGAGGCAAGAAGTGCAATGACTGGGGGTGTTGCTTTGATTCCAGCTTCGAGAACGGTATCGCCTTTTTTGTATTCTTCACCCGCGCGTCGAATGTTTTCTCCTGGTTGGGCACCACATTCGATGTGCACGCTGCCGTTTTCCTCGCGGCAGTATTCACGCATGACGACGGCTTCGCACGAAGAGGGCACGCAAGCTCCGGTGAAGATCTTCACTGCTTCTCCCTCACCGATTTGCAGTTGTTGCGGAGATCCCGCTGCGATTGTAGAAACAAGCTTCAACTCTTTTGGAGAGCTGTCGGAGGCGAAAGTCAGGTCCGCGGTTTTCACGCCATATCCATCAACTGCCGAGTTGTCGAATTGCGGGCTGGGAATAGTCGCAACGACGTCTTCTGCGAGATAGCACCCTGCCATTTCGCCGAGTTTGGCTTCTGTTTTCCCCAGTGTCGAGACATTGTCGTCGACCAGTTTTAGCGCTTCTTCGTAAGTGATCATTTCCTTCGGTTTACTTCCCTCTGGTTCGGGCGGCATATAAGCCGCCCCTACGACTACCAGTTTTTGGAGGGGCGGCGCACATGCCGCCCGTGTGATTCTCCGTACCTGTAGGGGCGGCTTACATGCCGTCCGTGTGATTCTCCGTACCTGTAGGGGCGGCGCACATGCCGTCCGTGTGATTCTCCGTACCTGTAGGGGCGGCGCACATGCCGTCCGTGTGA
>JAYRNY010001198.1:0-3024 GCA_041911975.1 bacterium
AGCCGTAGAAGATTTTTCCACGTCGCGACTTCTTCTCGACAATCTCGCCGCCGCACTCAGCGCGCGGGCATTTCACGCCGCAGAGCTTAAGTATGGGTCTCTGCTCGGTGCATTCTTCCTTGGAGCAAGCCAGATAATCGCCGTAGCGACCGTATCTGATCAACATGTTGGCGCCGCACAGGGTGCACTTCTCTTCCGAAGGTCTGTCTTCAGGAACAGGCGTGCCGTCCTTGGTGAGCGCGATCTTGGTCGTGCACTCGGGATACTTGATGCAGCCGAGGAATTGACCGAAGCGTGAAGAACGAATGGCCATCTGCTCTCCGCAGACCGGGCATTGCTGGTCGCTGAGGATAATGACCTTGTTCATGTTCTCTTCTGCTCTCTTCAGCGTCTCGCCGAAGGGCTGATAGAACTCTTTGAGCATGCCGTGCCAGTCGACTTGATCTTCTTCGATCTTGTCGAGTTTTTGCTCCATGTCGGCTGTGAATTTCACATCGACGATACTGCCGAAGTGTTCGACGAGCAGCAAATTGACGGCTTTTCCGAGCTTCGTCGGAACGAGAGTCTTGTTGACACGCTCGACATATTTGCGGTCGACAATAGTGGTTACCGTCGCTGCATAAGTCGATGGTCTGCCGATGCCCTCTTCTTCCAGAGTCTTGACGAGACTGGCTTCAGAGAAGCGAGGCGGCGGTTGCGTGAAGTGCTGATTAGGCTTGATTTCTTTGAGCTTGAGAGCTTCGCCTTTGGTGAGTTCCGGAAGGCTTTGCTGTTCGCCGCTCATTTCGCCGTTGCCGTCTTCAGAGCTGTCGCCATCGGCTTCGGATACTGCCGGCTTGCTCTGGCGGTTGTAGACAATGGTGAATCCGGCAAACTTAGTTTCCGTTGCCGAAGCACGGAAGGTAGCTTCGCCAGCCGAGATTTCAGCTGTACGGGTGAGCAGTTCGGCTGCCGACATTTGGCTGGCCATGAACCTTTCCCATATCAATTTATATAGCTTGTACTGGTCGTTGCTCAAGTGCTGCTTGATAGACTCAGGCGAATTCTCAGGGTAGGTAGGGCGAATCGCTTCGTGAGCATCCTGAACATTCTTCGCTTTGCGCGTATATACTCTGGGCTTATCTGGGCAATACTCTTTACCATAGCGGTTCTTGATATATTCCAACGCTTCTTCTTGTGCTGATTCGGCAACACGAGTCGAGTCGGTTCTCATGTATGTGATGAGACCGGTAGCGCCTGCTGCGCCCAGCTCTACGCCCTCATACAAAGTTTGCGCCACTTGCATTGTTTTCTTCACTGCATAGCCGAGCACGGTAGATGCTTCACGCTGCAAGGTGGAGGTGATGAATGGCGGAGAAGGTTGTCTCTGGCTGGTTTTCTCAGTCAATGAGCTGACTTTGAATTCTTCATTCTCGATGGATTTGAGAATTTTGTTGGCTGCTTTTTCGCTATCGATAACCATCGCATTGGCAGCTGCCTTTTCCGATGCGGCAATTATGCGTTTGCCGTCGTACTTATATAAAGGCGCGATAAACGATTGTTTGGATCTGGAACGCGAAAGCTCAGCTTTGATAGACCAATATTCTTTGGCATCGAAGCTTTCGATTTCCGCTTCACGCTCGCAAATGAGGCGCACGGCGACGGATTGCACGCGTCCTGCAGATCGTCCGTTGACCTTTCTCCAGAGCAATGGACTGATTTTGTAACCCACCAATCTGTCAAGAACGCGACGCGCTTGTTGCGCATCTACAAGGCGCTTGTCAATTTTGCGCGGGGACTTGATAGCCGCCAGGATGGCGTCTTTGGTGATTTCGTTGAACTCGATGCGATGCACTTTCTTATTGGGCAATTCCAGAATTTCCGACAAATGCCAGGCAATCGCTTCACCTTCGCGGTCAGGGTCGGGCGCGAGATAGACTTGGTCCGCTTCGTCGGCTGCTTCCTTCAGCTCTTTTACGATCGGTTCTTTCTCTTTGAGAACCTCATATAAAGGTTCGAAATTCTTGCGTACATTGACGCCTAGCTTGTTGCGCGGAAGATCGCGCACATGTCCAACGCTGGCCTTTACCTGGAAATCTTTGCCCAGGATTTTGGAAATGGTCTTGGCTTTGGGCGGAGACTCAACAATAACTAGAAATTTCGCCATTTGAAACGCGGCACCTCGGAAGTTCGACCTGTCAAGATATGCGGACAAGGGGGTACTATAACACGGTCGTCAACCCCCCTCTAAAAATCGGCCTAGCCGAAAGGTCCCCCAATTTTTGAAAGGTGAACACGAATATTTTCTATTTGGAGCTTAGGTTTTAGAGGAAATCACTAGGCGGGATAAAACCCATCTTTTGCAAAGCGAAAATTTTGCTCACTTTCCGACCGCCACAAACATCTCGACAACCTTGTCCAAAACACCCTTAGAAACGGGTCCAGAACCAGCCAAAACAGCCGTTCTGCCAAGCTCTTCTTCAGAGTCGGCATCACCGAGCAGGGCATCACTTGAGATCCCCTCGCCTTTTTCGTACGCGAAGCGAATAGTCAGATGGTCCAACTCATCTAGATAGGAGATATGCGAGGCGATCAAATTGAACAGCTCACTCCACTCGATCACACACACCATCCTTTGATATATGAACTCTTCCAGCTCCAGAACAAGCTGATCTCCGAGTGCGCGTGCTTCGTTTTCACTCGACTCACTCAAGCGGTAGAGGTCGAGATGGTAAAGAGGAAGCCTGCCTGAATGGTATTCATTCAGCATAGTAAAGGTAGGACTTTGCACAACCTCTTTAACACCCAAACCCTGCGCCAACCCTTTGACGAAGGTGGTTTTGCCCGCACCAAGCGGACCCTCCAAAGCGATCACGCATGAATCTTCAATGCACTTACCGAACAGCTCGCCCAGAAGAATGGTCTTCTGCCTGCCGTTCAACTCGAGATTCACTTTCTTCTTCTTTGTCTTTCGCCGGAATTAGCTGATAAGCTCTGCATCCGGTCTTAACGGGACGTCCCAGCCCCGAACAAGAATGAGTTTTG
>JAYRNY010001199.1:0-4188 GCA_041911975.1 bacterium
GCTCCCATGCCCGCATAACCAATGGCATTCTTGTCATTGCCTATCGAATCCATCATTGTTTCAATCGCACCAACTTGAGTTGCTGTTTTTACAATCTTCGCCGTTTTCAACACATGTGTCACAAAAAATTTGCTCGTGCCCGAGCCTGGCTCGCGCGCATACACGTCAATCGGCGCGTCCTTGCCGCCGACTTTCGACCAGTTTGTTATATCGCCGGCAAATATGTCTCGCAATTCGTGCATAGTCAGGTCATTTACGGGATTGTCCACATTGACCATGACGGCTACGGAATCTCGCGCTACAGAAACTTTTTTGAGACGAACTTTGTTCTTGTGCACAGCCACCACTTCGTCATCGGTGAGGTCGCGCGATGCCGAAGCCAGATCTGTAGTGCGCGCAATCAAAGCGGCAATGCCTTGCGACGTATCACCCTTGTTGATGGACACAGGCACATCGGGGTTGGCTTTCATGAACTCGTCCGCCCAGACCTTGAGCAAGTCACCCATCGTGTCCGAGCCTTCGACGGAAACCATCGGGGTCAGCTTGCGAGGATCTGGCTGCTGAGGCTGTTGGCAGCCGCAAAATAAGGGCACCGCCAGGAAAATGTACAAAGCAAAAATGCTCAAACGTCGCGTTTTGCGGCGTTTTTCACTTGGCGCTCTATGGGACTCGGTGGGTTTTCCAGCTGCCATAAGACTCAAACTTCAGACTAGCCATTAGCGATGTGGAGGGGTAGCCAAATTGAATGTAATCCCAAATAGCTTTCATGACTCATTTGTTCTCAAAGAGTCGAACAAATGTTCATATGAAGCAAAACGGTCTCCCGCCAACCGGAAGACCGTTTTTAAGGTTTTGAGGGAAAAGGAAGTTTAGAAACTTTCCTCTTCTTCTTCGTCTTCCCAGACTTCTTCTGTTGTAGCTACGCCGGCAGCGATAAAGAAATCGCTAGTGCACTTGGCGGCTGTGTCAGGGGAAACGCCAACGTCTTTCAAGGTTTTAATCCAATGGACCATTTCATCCAAAATGGAAGTGTCCACGGAAGTTTCAGTCTCAGCGGTGGTGGGTGGCATGCCAAATATCTCCGTCATCTGTGCGACAAGTTGGCAGATCCTAGCTACCTTGGCTAGGAATTCATAGGCCAAGCATTTAATTCTGCTTCCGGCTTGCAGTAGTAAGAAACGCTTACGGCGCCGCCGAGCGACTCAGGGGCGTTTGACATCGGTTTGAGAAAGCCGCTTAAGTCTTCTCAAGAAAGCCGCATCGACCAGGCAAACTCCGTCCAGGCAATCGCTTCCGGCAATGCTGCCCAGCAAGGCGGCCTCATCAGTAGAAAGCATGCCGGATTGCGACATATTTCCCTGGGCTTGCTTCTGGTTGGAGGCGTCGAGAACAATTCGAGCAATGCCAGGATCGAGCCAGACAGAACCGACTCTTACCGAGCGGATAGCGACCTCCAGATTGGCAGCCAGATCGCCTTTGAGCACGTATCCATCAGCCCCGGCATCCAGAGAAGCAAAGATGTCGCGGGCATCGTCGCTGGACGTCAGCATGAGAATCTTGCAGTCAGGCAGGGCCGTCTTGACCTTGCGAGTCACTTCGATGCCGTTAGTTTTTGGCAGTCCGATGTCGACAAGAGCAACTGAAGGACTGAGGTCAAGTATCGAATCGACAGCCGCGCTTCCGTCTTCGGCCTCACCAATCAATTCGAAGTCATCAAACTTCTTGAGAAAATGACGCAGGCACGTACGAACGACTCGATCGTCATCGACGAAAAATATTCTCGTCTGAGTACTCATGCAGCCAACCTTCTAACATGCCCACACCGTCGACCTGCCGTATTCTACCAGCCTTATACCCGCGAAAAAAACTCCAAAGGATCCCGACTACTGGGAGTTTTACAACCGGGTTGAAAAGTTCAATCGTATGCCAGACTCATTGCTTGTGTGCCAAGTGTTTCCGATGCACCATTTGTGCCACCACTCTTTCGAGTCTCATCTGCAACGACTTGTTTGAAAAGATCTTGAGCTAGTTTTGTACCAGGCAATAAATCGCTCTTTCCATCAATATTCTCAAACACCAGACGCAAATCCTTGAGCATATGCTTCAGCGCAAATCCAGGTGCGAGATCAGATTTGTTTATCCGCTGACCTAGATTGGTAAGAGCCCAGGAACCGCCTGCACCAGACGAAAGCACGTCAACAACGAGCGTTTCATCTACACCCAATCGTTTGGCAAGCGACAGGGCCTCGCAGACAGAGACCATGTTGACCGCGCACAGTATCTGATTGCACAGCTTGAGCGCCTGTCCGGAGCCGGAGGGACCGCAGAGTTTGATTGTTTTTCCCACCTTTTCAAAGGCCGGCATTGCTCTCTTGAATGACTCTTCGTCACCGCCAACCATAATAGTCAGCGTGCCATTTCTGGCGCCCACGTCACCGCCCGTGACCGGAGCATCAAGAAAATCGATTCCCTTAGTCTTGAGCGCTTGCCAGATGCGGCGTGCCGCTTCCGGTCCGATTGTAGAAAAGTCGGCTACCACGGCGCCCTTCTTTGCAGATGCGCCGACCCCGCCTTCACTTAGCAATACCTCTTCAACATCGGCAATATCACCCAGGCAAGTGAGGATCACATCGGCGCCTCGAACAGCTTCGTGCAGCGACTGTTCGATTCTGCCGCCGGCGTCCTGAAGTGCCTGTATGCCGGACTTTCCAGGCGTGCGATTCCAGCCCGTGACGTCCATGCCGGCTCGGGCAAGGTTGACTGCCATTGCCTGACCCATGAGCCCCAGACCTAGATATGCAATTTTGGGATATGCAAATTTTGTTTCGGTCATATAGATGTTTCCAAACGCGTTACTTTTCCGCTTTTTCGAGCGTTGTCGTCCTAAAACTTCAATTTTTGCAGATTAACTAATTGATTGATGCCTGAAAACCGTACAATTTACAGGATTGCCACGGGGAACCTTATTTTGCTCCAGCGCATCTTAGAAATAGGACAGAGGACTTGGGACCGAACTAGCGCTCTCTTGCAATGTGGAAGTGAATCAATGAAGAAAACATTTTGCCTTCTTGCTACGCTGGCACTTAGCTCTTTTACTATGAACCCGGCATTTTGCCAGGCACCTTCCGATGGTGTAACCGGAAGAGTCGAGATTACCGCGCCGGCGCAAGCCGTCTGGGATGCCGTTCACCATGAGCGGTCGTCGGACCCGGATATCAGTTACAGCAAGATCGTCGAGCAAAAGGGCAATCGCGTTTTGCTCGAGCAAAAATTCAATACTATCCCCGTAGTGGGCGAAGCCACTTGCCTTTTGGTGCAGGAAGAAACACCTTTGAAGCGCATCGACTATAAGATGGTGCGCTCGGACAAATTCAAAGAAATGTGGGGCAGTTGGATTATTGAAGAAAGCCCGAACGGCGTCAGCCTCTCGCTGCATTCCGTTCTCGACACTGGGCTGCCATATGCTCAGAGCGTCACAAATCAATTCTTGAAGAACAAAATTGACGCTCGGCTCGCCAGAGTAAAAACTGCCGCCGAAACCATGGCACATAAAGCTGAATAGAAGTAGAATCAGATTCTCGGTCGTGCCCGAGACGTGACATAAACTTCCCCAGTGAGGCTTTTATGACGAATGTGCTTAAGGCGTCCATTCTGGCAGCCGTTTGCTTCTCTGTTTGCGGCACGAACGCATATGGTCAATCGATTCTCAACCAGAGCAAAGACGACCTGCTCAAAGACTTCGATGTGGGCAAGTCGTTGACTGCTCCACCGCAATTCACCGGCGGCAGCAATCCGGCACCCCAGCCAACTTGGGCACCAAGTCAACCGGCCGGCGCGGCACCTCGCAACCAAGTCCCGCCGGGCGCGTATCCGCAAGGTGGCGGTCCGCAAGGTGGCGGTCCGCAGGGAGTTAATCCGCCAGGCAGCAATCAGCAGCCGCCGGCATTGCTGGGAAATTACGGACAGGGCCCGTATCAATATCAACCACAGAAGGGACTGATGCAGCGCATCATTGAAGGTGCGATGAATGCTGTTAATGTGTCCAATTCCGACGGTAATGGCACGCGGATCAAAGCTCCGGTTGTAGACGTCAATGTTGGCGGTCCTGACGGAGTCCGAGTGAAAGCGCCATTCGTAAATTACAACAGCGATGACGGACCGCAGGTTAAGGCTCCATTCGTGAAATAC
>JAYRNY010001200.1:0-7045 GCA_041911975.1 bacterium
GAGCTGTCGAAGAACTAAGACGCATGCAAATTCGCGGCAGCGGGCAAAGCAATATCAACGGTGCTCCGAGAGAGCCTTTCGACGAACTGCGAAAAATGCGGCATAGTGCGAATTAGTGCGCGAGCCCTTGCCTGTGTGAGTTCGACCGCTTTTCGCTAGTGGTTTGAGGTGCCTTCCTGCCATTCGGAGAGTTCCATGAGGACGCCGTTGGTTGCCTTGGGGTGAACGAAGGCGATGCGTGCTCCACCGGCTCCGATGCGCGGTGTTTCATCAATCAGCTTGGTCGAGCTCTCTTTCAGTTTTTTCAACTCGCACTCTATATCGTTGACGCCAAGACAGATGTGATGCAGGCCCGGCCCGCGTTGGGCGATGAACTTGCCTACCGGGGTGTCTTCGCCGAGTGGCTCCAAAAGCTCGATATGGGTGTTTCCCGCATCGAGTTTTGCCACTCTGACGCCCTGTTCTTCAACGACTTCTATGTCGATGACTTCCAGGCCAAACTGGTCTTTGTAGAATTTCAAAGACTCGTCCAGACTTTTGACGGCCACTGCGATGTGGTCGACGCGCAAACCCCTTTGATTTGCGTCATTCTTGCTGCTCATGGACCAAATCCTGAATAGCGCTCGAAGAACTTGTGCACGTGGTTGAGCTTGCGGTATTGGCTGAATTCATCATATTCAGGCCAGGTGGCCATCAGGCGTGTGGCACGCTCAGAAATCGTCCACTGATTGAACGGCACCCACACTTCGCCCCGCCAGTTGGGGTCGTAATAGAAACGATTGAGAGAGTCGGTGAAATTGATTGTCGTGTCGATATCGAGCACGAACGGCGCGCCGTCCGCATTGGTGGGGAAAGTGGTAACTTCGCCGGGCATCTTCAGGGGGCGGTCATACGACGCAGAAGGTGCCGGACCGATGTTTTGAGCGATTCTCCTTGGAGAGAAAAGATGCCAGCCTGAGCGTTTCGCACCCTGGGCGAGCGCCGGGTCGGCTGGATGAAAGAAGGTCAGTAATACCGCAGATAGTGCACCGGCAAGGGAAATGCTTTTCTTGACTACCGTGTTCAATCTGCTCAACCTGTAATTCTTGAAAATTTTGAAATTTACGATTTTGTGGATCTTTGTGGCGCTTGGCAACGTGTGAGGTTTCTTCCAGATCGACTTCGATCTTCTCGTCGCCAGTCTTTCCAGGGATATCATAGCGCGGTTTTTCAGCGTTTTGAGTATATGTTTTTGTCCCTGTTCAGCCATGTTTAAGCCGTTAAAGCCAGCGAAATCAGCCGCGAGTAAAGGGCAAACATAAACTGAATCGCCTATGTAGGATCATTTCCTTGAAGTAAACTCTCTGACTTATAAATTGGCAACCAGTGTCAACGGCTGAGACGGAGTTAAGCAGAGATGGCTATAGAGAAAGGCTTTGGCGGCTCAAAAGAGTTCTCGCGCAATCAGAAGGGAAGTAATGCAAGAAAAATTGCAGTCGCCGGTATGTCCGGGGCTGCACTCTTCGCCGTTCAGGCGATTGCTGCGATGGCTGCCGGGGCACCTGCAGCAATCAAGTCGATAACCATCGACAACAACCAGCAGATTGTCATTCACTTCGCAAATGCCGGATTCCCCGCGGTACCGCACCTGCTCGACGTGCCGGGACCGAGCCACAGAGTGGTTTTCGACTTCGTCAATGCGGCGCTCGACCGGGGCACATTGCCTGCTCCTGAGATCTTCAGCAACCGCATCACCAAGGCTCTCCCTGTCATCAAGGGTGTTCGCTATCTGAATTTGACCAGCACGCCAAAACCTACGGCACGCATAGTCATCGACCTGCCAGAGAAGCTTGAAGTCAAACCCAAAGTTGTCAAGCTTGAAGAGGACCTCGTCGTACTGAGTCTGGGCGAGGGCGTCGACCTGTCTGAAAAGGATAAAGAACAAGGAGAAGCTGGTCCTTCGTCGCAAGGCCTGCAACCTCAGGCAGAGCCGGTAGCGCAGGCGGGCGAAGGCTCCGCAGCTACCGCAGCGCCGGCTGTGGAAGCGCCTGTACCCGGCCATAAGGTGGAAATGGAAGCGGCAGAGTCAGCCGCTGCCTCTGCGCCTACTGCAGCTCCGTCTGCCGGTGGAACCGCAGCGGCGGGACAGACGGCAGAAGCGGAAAATGTCGGCACCTGGGATTGGACAAATGGTCAGCCAGCTGCAAAAACAGCGCAAGCTGAAGAGAAGGATTCAAGCACTCCGGCAATTCCTGTAGTTGCGACCAATACTCAGATGCCTGCTGCTCTTGCTGAAACTCAAGATGCGGCTGAAGCCAGTGCCGTTCAATCGGAATTGCAGAAGGAAGCCGGTGCCGCTCCGGCAAACAATGCGCAGCCGGTGGAATTAAAACCCGAAGAGAATCAAGTGCAAGCAGAATTGCAGAAAGAAGCAGGTGGCGCCCAGGCTGCCGCGCCGGAAGTGCAATTGAAACCAGCTATGCCGGAGCCTCAGCAAGAAGCGCCCGCTCAGGCTGCTGCACCCGCTGCTCAGGCTCCTCAAGCCGAGGAAGCTGCTGCTGCGTCGACGCCTGACGTGTCCGCCGATGCTGCTGCCGAAACCGCAGCGCCGCCGGCAAGACGCGCTCCTCAGCAAAGACAAGTCAGCGCTCCCGCACAGAAAGATGATGTGATCGAACAGGAAGTGCGCACCGAAACGCCAGACCAGGCGCCGGAACAAGAAATAGATGCTCCTGCAGCTCCTGCAAACAGATTGAGCCTCCCTCAAGATGCGCCGGCCGGCAAGACCGCAGCGCAAAGCAAAGCCGATGCCAAATCCGCATACAACAAAGCCGTACAGGCTCACCTGAATGGCAAACTGGGAGAAGCAATCTCCAATTACCTGGTGGCTCTGCAACTCAATCCTGAGTTTTCTCAAGCGCATTGCAATCTGGGCTTGATCTACAACCAGGAGCACAATTATGCCAAGGCGCTTTCCGAGTTCCGCAAGGCGCTGGCGATCAATCCCAAAGATGCCATCACATATAATGGCATCGGCGCTGCCTTGAGAGCAGAGAAGGACATGGTAGGAGCGATCAAGAACTGGCAAACAGCCGTTTCGCTCGACCCGAAACTGGCCACTGCTCACTATAATCTCGGCACCGCATACGAGCTTCAAAAAGACAATGACAGAGCCATGGAGTCTTACAGGCAAGCTGTGAAAAACGACTACAGGCTGGGCGAAGCGTATTACCGCATGGGCCTCATCATGCAGAAGAAAAATCTCAATGACGAAGCAACCGAGCAGTACTCTCGCGCTCTAAAAGTGGCTAACAATGCTGAGTTCAGCGAAGATGCCAGACAGAGACTGGCGGCCTTGAGCAACAAAAAACGCTAATTCAAGACTGCATGGGCGGCGTATTTGCCCCCTAAACCGGCAGCTGGCATATCTAGAGGGCGCAGTGAATACGCCCTCATCAGCAGTCGCCGCAAAAAGAGGGACGGCCCTTGCGAGCCGTCCACCTTTTCGTTTTGCTACCTCCCGAAAAAACTTGTTGCTATCTTTCTACGCTTCGGGACGCCTTGTTTGAAAGATGCAGAGCCTTATTCTCGGCTGGTTTCCGTCACCTCAATCAATTGGATGAAAGTGCTTTTGACTGTCGGCAAACCATAAGGACCAGTTCTCGGCACGTACGAGCATATAAGAATCGTTCATCTTCACTGCTGCTCCTGATGAGTATTGAGCACCAGTTACCTTGCCGTTCATGTTGGTTTCGAAACGCGTGCCCTCTATCTCCGCGCTGGCTTTGATAGAGAAGTCATAGCTCTTGGTCGGCAAATGCAGAGCAGCGGAGAAGCCGATAGGCGAGAGATTGATTGCTGAGTTGTTTTGCATATTTGATCGTTTCCGGTGCAAAGGAATGCAGTGCAGCGGCCTGCAATCATGCAGGTTTTGCAGTGCTGTGAGGATCTAAGGGACCGACCGATTCGTTTTGTTCTTGTGCTCTTACTTTATGACCGGGCACATGAAATGTGCGTGAGAATATTTTGGGAAAACCAGCAGTATGATTACAAAAAAGGAAAAAAACTGAGGCTGCTGAGCCTCAGTTTTTTCGTTATTGATATGTTTTACAGGTCAGTCTCTACATATGGTTCCAGTAACGCGGTGATCCGTCGGGATCGGAGACGCCACGATATTTGGTGCCATCCCCGAGAGTGTAGATGGAAGTGTATCTTCCATAAGTGTCGCGTGAGATCTCAACTTTGCGTACGTCGCTGAGTTCCTTGCTACCTCCATCCGGGGTTCTGACCCAGAAGTCGACCGGGTGTCCAGCTACGGCCGTGTAGTCGACGGTTCTCTTTTCCAACACACCGTTGGCTCTATTTACTTCATCTCTAACACTGACGGGATTTGCCGTGCCCCAATTCCCCCACATTGGTCCGTAGAGATTCGTGTCGTAACTTCTTACGTCGCGTCCGTTCGCTCCCGGAATAGTTTGCATGTTTGCCTTGTCTGCGACCAGCCAGGAGTCGTTAAATTCGGCTGTAAATGGATCTTTCGGCCCGTCTGCCACGCCGGGAGGAGAGAACAAAGAGTAATAGCCACCATTATCAGCCGGGTGCGAAGCATCCATAGCCAAGCCCTTTGTCGCCGCAGGTCCTGCGGGCGGCACTTCGACTGCGCCGACCGGCGGCGGGATTTCGCCCGCGACTTTCGGTGTGAGTAAGCTTTCTGGAATAGTCAGATTTGTGCCGATTGGAATTCTGTTGGGATCTTTTATGTTGTTTTCCTTGGCGATCTCTAGCCGTGCTTTGTAGATATCTTGCTGGCTGGGAGAAGTTCCGTCGCGGTGCGTGAGAATATCGCGCACCACATGATCGAGGTAGTCACCCTTCTTGATCGTGTATTGGGTTTGTCCGCTTTCATTGCTGGTGAATGAACGTCCCTGGTTTCCCCAGAGCTCTCCGCCTGCCGTATTCGTGAATTCTCCAAGGACAGCGGAAGGATTCTTCAGACCTCTGCGTTGGATGGTCACTCCGTCTTCAGTGGTAAGAAGCTCGTTGCGGCTGTTGAGACCGACAATCTGAATGTCTCTTCCGCCAGTGAAGGCGCTTGTATCTACAGAATCGTTGATCTGTTGTCCGTAGTCTTTCCAGAAATTTCCATTTTCGGTCTGTGCTTTCTTGATCTCGTCGAAAACAGCTGCATAGCCTTTGGTGGGCGCTTCGTTGAAACGGTCGACTACTGCTTCAGGGCGTTCGGGACTGGTGGTCATATCAATAATCTCCGAAAAAAACTGCATGGTAGGCGCATCCTCGGCAGAGGACTGTGTGCAGTGCTGTTTTTGAACCTGCTGCCGAAGTGAGGGAACATCGGGTGTTGCAACAATGTATGCGGCAACACATGAAAATCACGTGAGAATCTTTTGTGCGCGCCGGAGCAGCGTTTTGGGACTTGCTGCTGCCTATTTATTGATGGAAATGACTCGATTATCTATAACTAGCCGCGGATTTTTTCCACGAGCGATGTCGTTGATTTCTGCGGCACCAAAGGTAATATCTCGACCCTTCCGCCGAATGATTCCACCACCGGTGTCTCCTCGAGCTTGTCCGGTGTGTAGTCGGCACCTTTTACATGGATATTTGGTTTTACTACTTTGAGAAACTCGACCGGAGTGCCTTCATCGAAAATGGAAACAATATCGACGCACTCGAGACTGGACAAAAGCTCGGCCCGGTCATCTTGATTGTTGATTGGCCGATCCTCGCCTTTCAAGCGCTTCACTGATGCATCGCTGTTAATGCCGACCACGAGAATATCACCAAGCTTTTTTGACTCTTTGAGAATGCGCACATGCCCGACATGCAAAATGTCGAAGCAGCCATTGGTCGAAACGATCTGTTTGCCTTCTTTGCGAAGCTTTTCCAGATGCTCGCCCAGTGCGTCTCTTTGTAGAACTGTTCCCATGTGTCCGCCCTGATGCCTTTTAACTGGTTTTGCCAGGTTTAATGTTATCGCACAAAAACTTGATCCAATTGCCCCAATTTTGCCAGATTTCAAAAGTAATCTGGTTTTTGTAATCGAGAGACGCGCTACCCTTCGAGCGCTTTTAGTTTACGAAACTCGCCACCAGCGGAAGCCGCTTGGGGCGCGCCTCCGATTAAAAAACTTGGGGAAGATGGGGGCTGTTCTCTGCTGTGGGTAGAGGACAGCCTTTCATATGTAGACACTTGGACCGCAGGCGAACCCATACTGACCTTTTTGGCGCATGGTACTATTGTTGGTAGTAAATATGGGTTCGAATAATAGCAAAAGAAGCTGTACATTCCTGTGACCCCGGTTTTATTGAGAAGGCATTGAATGCACACAGGCAGATGGCGCTCTTGCTGGCGCCTTGTTCTGCCTGGGTGCGATTTCTTATTTGTCGCGGTGCAGTTCGGCTGAATCGCCGAACCCGGCCCAGGCATCTGCTGCCACCATGTTGCCCGACCACTGATGGTGGGACATGTCGGCGAGCATGAGCTGGATGTCGCGGGCGGCGACCCCGACGTCCGATTCTTGCGAGATCGCGGTGAGTGCACTGGCGACGGAATCGTCCGTGAACTTGACGTCGACCGTCTGGGCGTCGCTCAGGCTCAGTTCGAAGACCGAGACGGCGGCAGGTTCGTCGGGGTTGGTGATGATCACTTTGCCGGCGCCGCAAGCGCGCCACTTGGCTTCGCGCGTCCAGCCCACGCTGTAGGGCGTGACGCCGCAACTGTGCTCTTCTGCATCCAGCAACAGGTCGCCTTCCACAGCCACGCCGTAGGCGCGGCTATTGGTGGAGAAGATAAGGTGGAGATTGTCCTCTGCGCCGAAAGTGATCTTCGCCGACAAAGCGCAGAAGCCGCGTGCCACGTTGTAGATGCGCGTGGAGTGGTCGTGTTTGCCGACGATGTTGATCCCGATCTTGTCCAATGTATTCTCCTTTTGTGGTGGATTCGGTCGCAAGGATTTCCGACCGATGAGCATGAATGCGCTTTTCCAGCCAGTCAAGCGGATTGCAAGACCGGCGCAAACTGCAACTGTGGATGCGCAGAGTAGAGC
>JAYRNY010001201.1:0-2533 GCA_041911975.1 bacterium
GAAGGTAAATGCAATCGCACTGTCAGCGTCGTGCCGCTTTTTGAAACAATCGAAGATTTGCAGAACGCACCGAAGCTGTTTGAATCGCTGCTTCAGGTTGATGCTTACAAAAACTACATGCAGCATCGAGAGCACGTTCAAGAAATTATGATTGGATATTCCGACTCAGGTAAGAACGGCGGCATAACAGCTGCGAACTGGGAGTTGTACAAAGCGCAAAGAGCGCTGGTCGAGTTTGCTCGTAAAGAAAATATCCAGCTCAGACTTTTCCACGGGCGTGGCGGAACCATCGGGCGAGGCGGCGGACCTACGCACAGAGCCATTCTTGCTCAGCCTGAAGGAACAGTCGATCAGCGCATCAAACTGACCGAACAGGGCGAGGTAATTGCAGCCAAGTATGCGATGAACGATATCGCCGTGAGAAATTTCGATCGCCTTGCTGCTGCTGTTATCGAAGCAAGCCTGGGCAAATTCGACGAAAAGTCCGAGCTTGTCTACCAAGAGCGCATGCCGCTTTTGGAATCACTTTCCGCCAAGTCGTTCAAGGTCTATCAAGATCTCGTCTACGGCTCTAAAGACTTCATTGAGTTCTTCAATCAGACAACACCACTTCCGGAATTAGGTGAGTTGAGAATGGGCTCTCGCCCGGCCAGGCGAAAGTCCGGCAGCCAATCGATTGATGATTTGAGAGCGATTCCGTGGGTCTTCGCCTGGACGCAAAGCCGCTTCATGTTGCCCGGCTGGTACGGCTTCGGTTCAGCGTTTCACCAGGTTACGAAAGACGATCCCAAAACGTTAGAACCCATGCGGGCAATGTATGCCGACTGGCCGTTTTTCGCCGGATTGGTCCAAAAAATCGAGACCGCGCTGGCAGTTGCGGATCTCGATATTGCCCGTTATTACGCGGACAATCTTGTAAAATCGCAGCGTCTGAAAGACCAATTCTTCAAAAGGATTGAAGAAGAATTCCACTGGACGCGCCTAGCCGTACTGTCTATCTCCAGGCAGGAGGATCTTCTTGATAATACTGCGTATCTTAGAAAGTCGATTGAACTGCGCAATCCATATGTCGATCCGCTCAGTTATCTGCAAGTCCATTTTTTGAAGAAAGTTCGTGACATTCGCGACATCTCCGACAAGGACGATGCATCCCCAAGGCAGACCCTTCTGGATTACGTGCTCATGAGCATCAATGGAGTGGCATTAGGTCTGCAAAGCACGGGATAAACAATTCGATAGAACAAGTGAGGTGAAAGAAATGCCTGCCGCAAGCACGACGACGCAAGTGAAAAAGTTAAAAGGCTTCTTTCTGGAAAAGGCGAAAAGTTGCATTCATGAGCCGAAGGGAATGCTCAAACATCGCTTTGTGACACCGTCTTATGATGTCGTTGCCGGCGCCGACGATACAAGTGAAGTTTCAGATCGTTCCACCACCGGACACTATTTGCAAATGTACGATTGGGACGCCTGTTTTTTCGCGCAGGCTTCAGTAAAAGCCGGCATTGATGGACTCGCGCAAGACGTCGTTGCGAACTTCCTCAGCCTCCAGGAAAGCGACGGGCATGTGCCGCGAACCGTGTCGCCCAGCCGCATCTGGGACAACGGCGATCAGTGCAAGCCGTTTCTTGCTCAGACCCTGCTGTTTTCTTTAGAACAGAACCCGAAAGCGGCTGTCGACAGCCGCCATGTGGAAGGGCTTGATTGCTATCTCAAATACTTCGACGCGAAAAGAAAGCATGAAAGCGGTTTGTATTTCTGGAGAAACGTACTGGAAAGTGGGGTCGACGACAATCTGGCATTGCTTTATCCGCTCGAAGCCGCCAAAGGGGAGAACGAGGATATCTCTAATTTTCCTGACGGGCGGCTGCTTGCTGCCGACATAAATGCATATCTGGTGGCAGAATTTCGCGCGATGCAAAAACTGGCTAAGCTGGCAGGCAACGACAAGATGTCGGCTGAGTACGCGGCAAAAGCAAAAGCGTTGGCTGAAAAAATCGATGAAATGCTCTGGTCTAAAGAAGATTCCATCTACTACAACTACGATCCGAAAACCAAGATGCATTGCCGGCTTAGAGCATGGACCGGTCTCACTCCGGTGATCATGGGAACCACCGATAAGGCGCATGTTGAGTCGGTAATCGAGAAGAACATGATGACGCCGGAGCACTTTTTGCGCCAGGCGGGAATAGCCAGCGTGGCCGCCTCCGAGCCTCTATACAATCAGGCGAAACGCGGTCTCTATGGGCGAGTAGTATGCTCGAACTGGCAAGGTCCCATGTGGGTGTTGCCGAATGCTCTGGCGGCAAGAGCTTTATTGCGCGAAAAGAGAGACGCCGAGGCAAAGGAAATCGCCGAGCGCGTCATAAAAACCCTGGCGCAGGGTCTGGAGTCAAAGGGAACGCTCTTCGAGAACTACCATGCCGACACGGGTGAGCCGCTGTTCGCCCCGCAGTTCATGAGCTGGAACAGCTTGTGCCTGGAGCTTTTGAGCATCCTGGAATAGTTTCTGGGCTCAAATATGAACCGGTAACGC
>JAYRNY010001202.1:0-4730 GCA_041911975.1 bacterium
GAACCGTACAGGTTGATGGTTTCGATCTGATCGGGAAGCGCAACGCCAAGGTCGCACAGATTGCGGCAGCTTCTCACAGCCAGCGTCTTCACCGACAGGGGCACAGGGGGAAGCCTGGTCAGCCAGGCTTGTTCATAAAGGCTGAGCGTGTCGGGTTGAGTGGCGAGATGATATGCAAGTTCTTGGTATGTTTCCAAATCGAGGTCCTCGTGTAGTGTTCTGGCGGGTCAGTGAAAATCTTCGTGTTCAATTACGCACAGGCTTGCTATCGCGTGCATTGCGTAAATGCGGTTGGAGGGCGGTTCAAATGGTAAGAAAGTGTTGCCTGGTGTACTGGGTTGCCTGTGAGTGATCAAACTAGAAGTGCCTTCAACCTAGCTATTTGAAAGGCCCGCGAGCAATCGCAAATAAAAGAATGTGTATTGAAAACAGACTTTCTTACGGAAATCTTTCGAATTCGATCTCAATTCATCATTCGAAACAAAAGTCTGAAAGTGCTTACTCTGTAGGCTTTTTCAGCTAGCGCTAACCCTGCAATGCTAGCGAGACTAAAAGGCCGAAGTGAGTCACTTCATGATTGTTATCAAAATTGCCGAGCCTGCTTTTATTAGTCCCCGTGAACTCCTCGAGCACTTGCAAATGTTCGCGCAATTGAGATTTTTTCTCTGCAGATAGGTTCTCAGAGGTTACCATGCCAGTCAGTTTTACCAATGCAAACTTCGTCAACAAGCCATTCTTGTTGGTCAAAAGATAGAAGGTGCCCATCAATGAAAGAGAGAGCAAAGCAGAATAAAGCGCCGCATTCAAGCCTGTTTGTTTTTGTGCATGGTATGTCGCAATAGCCTGTTGTTTCAGCTTTTCGGCCGTATAAATATCTCCCTTTTATCTGCAAACACCAGCCATGACAGTCAAAGTATCGGCAACTTTCGCACTGCCTGGACCAAAAATTCGGCAGCGCATCGCGTATGCCCGCTCGAGCGTTTGCATCGCCAGATCAAATCGTCCGCGCGCCGCCTGCAATTGACCGAGCTTGGTCAGATACTTGCCGCAACCCTGAGGAACCTTAATTTCCCCGGAAAGATTGGTCGCCAAGGTGTAGAAAGATTCGGCCGATGCATGGTCAAGACGCCTCTCTGCAAGATCGCCCAAGTCAGCATAGATGTTGCAGATTTGCTCGCTGTAAAAGCCGAAGACCCTCAACCGTACTTCCAAGAGAGCTTTGTATAGGTGCTCGACTTCAGCATACTTTCGCGCTTTTACCTTGGCGCCGGAAAGCAGTTCCATCGTGTAGCCGGGATTGACGCCGGCCAGCACCGACACCGGAAAACGCGAATACATAATGGTCGCCGCCTTCACCTGCCCTGAGGCAGCCAGTCCAAAAGAAACACCATCGAAAACGGCACACAGCAGAACAAAAGTCCCTAGAGCCGATACGGCAGCCTTTCCGCAGGTGACAAGCTTGTCCGCCCCAGGGATGCAGCCCAGAAGTGTGCTTAAAATTACCTGCCTGGCCTGCACTGAATTGGCTTTTCTGCGCTTCAGGCGATAGACGAGGAAACACACATAGACACCGATTTCAAACGCAACCGCGCCCACGAGCTCCAGCGAGGGCGCAACACAGGCGAATATGACCAGGTAGTAAAAGAACGCAAATGCCAGAGAATATCCCAGAATATCTCTGTAAGTGCTGCTCATGAAAAATCTAAATGAATTCGACACTGCGCGACCTCCTTTAGATCCTCTTCAAGAGCCTATCAGCAGCTGAATTTCAGTCAATAAACTCAGTGGTGTTCTCCGCAGAAAACGCTAATTCAACAACTCAACACTGCTACTACCTCATCTAGTCATATCTTTCAAAAAAGGCAGGCGGCGAGAAGAGGCTGCTTGCGCAGCTCGTCCTCTTGCCACCCGCCATGGGACTGCTCATGCCTTCTTGCGATAGCCTCTCTCACGCACACCGTAACGCACCGGAGCAAGCTCCGCTTCGTGCCGGCGTGACGCTTCGATCTGGCGCTTTCGCTCCGTGAGCTCCACAGCAAGCGCTTCCGGATATGCGACATCGTAGTCGCTGCCGGCGGCACACATACGGCGCTCATTCATTTCGTGGCAGAGCGCGAAGTGCGCCTGCTCCACGGACATCGCCGAATCAAGCCAGATCTCATCCTTGGGGATGAAGTCGTACTTGTATCCGTGCCCGGCGAATGCGAAGTCGCCATTCAGATGCCGCCTCACCTTCGGTCCATCGACGATCCAGATTTTCACGCCTCTGGCCGAACGAAGAAAACACCGGTACACTCCCTTGACGGGCAATGTACTAGTCTTTTCGCGTTTCAGCACCCGCTTCTCGTCCCGCTTGCGCAGGATTTGCTCGAGGGCGAGACCGGCTTTGTGAGCGCGGTCGTAGCTATAGAGCTTCTCGCGCATCAGTTTGCGCTCGATGAGCTCGTGGGCGATCGTGTACTCCAGTTCCTCGATGCCGAGGCGATTGTCGATCCAGACATCATCATCTGGGTTGAAACGATAACGCTGATCGTTGCCGCCCATGATGAACGCGGGGTAGATCTTGCGCACGACTTTGGCGCCGTCCACCAACCAGATTCTCTGTCCTTCCCGCTTACCAAGCCGAACGCGGTAAATGCCTTTCAGTCGAATCCGACCAGAGGCACCATCCAAACGTCGGCAAGAAGCGAGGTTCTTGCACATTTTCATTCGTCGTACTCCAGCCTTCATTTTTGAAGGAGCAGATTATTTTTCGCGAGAAATTATGAGGAGCTACTTCAGCCTTCCGTGCGCGCGCAACTCTCTCAAGGTGGCTTCGACCGGCAGCTCGTGAGAGACGTTGCCGTCGCGCCCGACCGTGGTCTCTGCCATGAACAGAGCATTGATCACCGCTTCCTCCACCGCTTCTGCAGTGGCTTCGAATAGCGGATCGATGCAGTCCATGTTCACCTCCGAAAGGTTGAGAACCGGAGACTCGTCCTTGCGATTGACTTTGCGCGTCGTCGAAAAGGCGATCACGAAATCGCCAGAGCCGTGGTTGGCCACAGCACCGGTGCGGGCAAGACCGAGCGCAGCACGCTTGGCCAGCCGTCTGAGAAGCGTGGGCGAAAGCGGCGCGTCGGTGGCCACGATTATGCAAATCGAGCCTTCACGATGCAGCGACGCCATCTCTGTCTCCAGATGCTGCCCGACAGGAACGCCGGCGATCAGCAGCTGCTCTCTGTCTCCATGATTGCAGTTGACCAGAGCGCCGACAGTGTAGCCGCCGTCTTCATCAGACAACCGGCGTGAAGCTGTGCCGATGCCGCCCTTGAAGTCATAGCAGCTCATGCCGGTTCCGGCACCGACTGCACCTTCGGCGACCGCGCCAGTCCGTGCCTCGTCCAGAGCCTTGAAGACGTGCTCTTCCTTGACGTGCCTGCCGCGGATATCGTTGAGCGCACTGTCGTCACATTCGCCGACGACCGGAAGGTAGGTATCGTCTGTGATACCAAGCTCCGGGACGTTTCTCAGCATCCAGGAGATGGTGGCATCGTAAACGCCGCCCACCGAGAGCGTATTCGTGAGAAGAATCGGTCCTTCCAGAAGACCGGATTCCTTTACCCAATCGAGACCGGTCATAGAGCCGTTGCCGTTCAGAACGAAGGCACCGGCGCTCACACGCTCATTCCAGACATCGCCGGGCACGATAGCGGTGACACCGGTGCGTGCAGGACCATTGCCGGGGTTGAGCGCGCCCTGACCGAATTTCACCGTCGAGTGCCCGACGTTGACGCCGCGAACATCGGTTATCGCGTTGTGGCGTCCGGCCGGGTAGAGCCCGATGGCAAGCCCGAGGTCGCGCAGGCGACGGCGGGGTGCAGTGTTGGTGGGTGACTCTTTGACCACTGGGATTTCGTTTGCAGAAACTCTAGAAGAATAACGGTGGCGCTTCCAGATTGCCAGCATAGCAACGCAGGAAATCAGAAGCGCGACCATGAGCAGCCCTGCCGGGGCTGCATCGCCCGTGAACATTTGGGCGGTCCACAATGAGAACATCGCGAACCTCCATTGCTTTCTTTGATTGTTGAAGTTTGCGGCGTGTGGCGGACCTCGTCTGAGTGCTCCGTCGCTAGCCGTTGCTCGCTAGATTCTGGTCTGAAAAACTGAAGTTAGAGGAGTTTCGAGCCGAGTTTCTATACGAGCGAAAGAACGATATGTAATGCAGACAGAATCTAAGTCAAGAGGTCTGTGTATATCAAGACTCAAGTTAGTTAGCGCAACCGCAAGACCTGTGACATTGAAGATTGGCGAGGATGCTTGCTGGGCAGGCAATCTGAGGCACAAGGCGGGAATGGGTGTGCCCTGAACGCGCTTGTCAAGCGACTCTCTCAATACTGATAGCGTGGCTTCGCTTTCTTGACTACCTTCTATCATCAGGTCAAGTGGCTTCAGTAGGCTTAGACATCATCTTCTAAATTTTCTATTTGGGAATCAGTCCAGATCAACGAATCCAAAACCTCCTGATATAGCCGAATTCTTTTCGCGCGTTCGCACAGAAGTCTCAAAAGCTTCTGCGTTTCGTGCCGGCTGTCTCAGTTTGGGTTGGTTCCAAGGCTGATGCATTTTTTCAAAGCAGGAAAACTGCTGAACAGAGAAGGATTCAACATGGCAAAGTGCCTACAGCCGGGTCGCAACATGTGCGCCCCCAGCGGAAAGATCTGCGCGCTGTTCGTGGACATCGACGGCAC
>JAYRNY010001203.1:0-4257 GCA_041911975.1 bacterium
ACTTAAGACCTGATTCTCAAGTGATTCGTTTTTTCTTAAAGCTCGAAATGCGCTTAATGATAAATGTCAAGCAGTCCAGATAGCGACCATAGAGCTATCGAGAAGAGTAGCAAAGCGACTCTTGGCAATTATTTTTGGGGGTCAATTCCAGGTGGGCAAGACAGCTTAATCCGGTTGCCCTTGGCGTATTCAAGTGGAGATTAAGGCGCGGCCATCATCAAGTCCCGAAAAACAGCCACAATGCGCCTTAGCGCAGATAGCGCAATATGCCCTTTGTGTTACTAAATCGGCGTGCTAGGCTCTCTGATTATGAGTAAAGCAAAAGAAATGCTCGAAAAAGCAGCGCGGCTTTCAGAGCAAATTATCCAACTGAGACGGCACATCCATGCCGATCCGGAACTCAGCTTTCAGGAGACAAGAACGGCACAGCTTGCCGGTGAAAGGCTGGCGAAGCTGGGGTTTACCGTTCAAAGTGGAATTGCAAAGACCGGCTTGATTGCTGACTTCGGCTTGGGAAAAACAGTGGCAATTAGATCCGACATGGACGCCTTGCCGGGCTTCGAACAAAACCGCACTGGATATGTTTCCAAAAATCCCGGTGTCATGCACGCCTGCGGACACGATGCACATGTAGCGATTGTCCTGGCTGCAGCGCAATTGATTGCAGAGGAAAAACCTTCCGGCAGGCTGCGGATCATCATGCAGCCCGGAACAGAGGAAGCAGAAAAAGACAGCAACCAGAGCGCCAGAATGCTCATGGATGCCGGTGCATTGAAAGACGTCTCTGCACTGCTCGGTTTACACGTCGATGCCACGATTGAAACAGGACGCGCCGGGATTATTTCAGCACAGCTCAATTCTCAGGTTGCACTCTTCTCGATAAACGTCCTGGCGGAGGAATCTGCTGGAAAAGCACAAGATGCCCTGCCGAAAGCGAATAGCTTGATGACCAGTCTTTACAGACTATCCAGCGACCTGGGCAAGAGAGGGCTGGTCTCTATTGCCCTTGGTTCATGCGTTTCATCGAGCCAGAGAGGAAACATTCTTTCCCAGCAGGTTTCCATATCCGGCACCATATCCAGTACCAATGACGAAGGGCGTACGATTGCCGTCCAAGAGATGGAAAAGATCATTGCCAGAGAAGATACCGAAGGGATCACGATTTCATTAACGGTCAACGACATCGACACATCGTCTCTTCAGAGCGTCGAGGTAATAGAAACGATGAAGACGGCGACTGTCGATCTTCTCGGCGAAAACAACGTCACAGCCATTACGCGCAAGACCTGGGCTGCCGACTTCGCTCTTCTGGCCAGCGCAGCACCTGCTTCTTTCGTCTATCTCGGCGCTCAAATAGCCGGCGCCCGCCGCATTCACCATCAGCCGTCATTCGATCTGGACGAATCGGGATTGCACCTGGGAGCGGCTATTCTTGCACTTTCCACCTTGCGATTGATGGAATCATAAATTCATCAAGCATGGGTCTCCACTTGATTGGCGCCGGCACTGCTATATACCATCATAGAAGCATCAGAAAAAAAGCGAGCCCAAGGATAATTCTCGAATTTGCATTCGAAAACGTCTCCAGAGGCTCGCCTCAAGTACCGGAAAACTAACAAACTAACTGCAAAGACGAAACGTTCCGGCCCGCCGTTTCACTCTGTTCTTAGCGATTGAACGCCTGATAGAGCTTGACGGGGAGGATGAACGGCGCCGTGAAGACGTAGCCGATCACACGGTCGACGTAATTGTCGCCGAAGCTGCGCGGCTGGTTGCAGATGGCGTCATTCACCGGCTCAGCCTGATTGGCAGCCGGATACTGGCGGGGGCAACCGAAGTAGTCCACACGCACGTATCCCCACTGGTCGAGGTAGACGCCCGACGGCGCGCGGGAAGCGCACAGATAGGCGGGCACCTCGGAGGCACCGTCTTCGACCATCTGGCTGCGCCAGAAGTCCAGACCGGCCACCGCGAAAAACGCAATGGGCCAGTAGTAGGTCGCGAATGCGGAGCCCACGTCGAAGAGTCGCACAACAGCGAGAACGGCGATGGTTGAGAGCGCGTACGCGAGGTACGTTGCGAATCGGTTATTCACAAATTTCTCCACTTTCATTTACTGCTTTTTGTTGTTGTTCGCAGCATGATGCTGGGTGCATCGCGACTGCGTAGATTCGGAGCCGACGGCCGCCCTTATGCAGTGCGGTAATCGGTCTGGTAGTAGAGGTTTTCCGAGAGCATGCCTCTCAGACTGTCAGCCAGTCTGCGGCTAACCTGGTCCTCGTAGATGCCCTGGTACTCACCGCCCAGAAGTTCGGTGCGCTCCTCGTTCATGACGATGAAGTTGAGGCGACCTTCGTGAAGGGCCTCGACGAGCGACAAACCGATGTCCGGATCGCTGAGATGTTGGGGCAATTGACCGCGCTGATGGATGCGCTCCCTGAGCGCCTCGACAGCTTGGAAGGGGGTAGCGGCGGCAACCGGGAAAAGGCAGATGCCGGTGGCTACGAGGTACTTGTTTGTTCCTTGGTTCATGTATTCTCCAGCCCATGAGAGGGCGGGTGTCGGCCAGGTCAGCCGACACCAGGACTTTGAGACAAGGCCCTTGGGACCTTGTTTTCGGCTCTTGAAGCCGGGCGAGAATGCGGAACGCACGAAGTGCGCTCCAACAAAAGGATTTTGCTCGTCAGCAGGGGATGCCGAAAGAAGCGAGACGCTCCTTGAGATCGGCGATGCCGACAAAGCGGATGGTGTTCATGCCCAACTTGCTCGCCGCCTCGATGTTGGCAGGCAAGTCATCAACGAAAAGACACTCCTCAGCCTTGAGACCGCTGCGCTTGAGCACTTCGCGGTAGATTGCCTCCTCCGGTTTGGACGAGCCGACCAGATAGGAGAGAATCAATTCCTCGAAGTGGCGCGAGACTTTATGCGTTCGCTCCAAGTATGAGTAGTGACTGTCGTTGGTGTTGGACAGAAGGTAAATCGGACGGTCTTTCTTGAGCAACTGCAAGAGCGCCGCCATCTCCTCGTTTTCACGGAAGGTCGCGTTCCACAGAGTGTGGAACTCTTCTTCCGTCAA
This sequence comes from bacterium, assembly GCA_041911975.1. Lineage (GTDB taxonomy): Bacteria > Cyanobacteriota > Vampirovibrionia > Obscuribacterales > Obscuribacteraceae > QKMZ01. The sequence goes on from JAYRNY010001203.1 coordinate 3,077, forward strand.
ATTGAGGTCGGCGAGCTGGCCGTTGATTTCGCGCAACACGTCGGCTGTTTGAGCACGACCTGATTCATAACCGAGAGAAGCGACGTGCTTCAAAATCGGCTTGAATTCCTCACGCGTAATCCCGGCTCTGTCACAGAAGCCCTGGCACACAGTTTCCCACTCGAAGTCGACGAAGACATGGCCCATGTCGAAAACGAGTAGCTTCACTGTTGTATCCTTTGACGCGTCTGACGCGGGGTTCTCTTTGGAGTCCGTCGCCATGATATCAGAGGTGCCCGCAGTCGGGCTTGCTTCAGCGGATTGCATTGGGCGTGCCTTGCTTATGGCAGTGTGGCGATGAACGTGCGGCAGAAAGCCGGGTTATGAAAAATCAGATGAATGTAGCTGCCCCAGACCTTGCGGTCCCGGGAAACCAGACCATCCTGCGTTTCATCACCGGGCTTCCAGTCAACCAGGTCTTGCGAACCCACGTTGATGAGCGCGCTTTTCGGCTTGGGCTCCTGGTAATCACGTTTGACGACAGTGTTCAGAGTGAGATACGCACCAGGCACCATTGAGGCGTTCACCTGGCTGTAGCCGGAGCGAATCTCCACACCTTTCACCGTCTCACCTTCGCAGACGCCCTGCGCCAGACGCGCGGTCGTGTGCGACTGCATCATCACGGGACCGAAGGTGGTCTTGATGGGAAGCAGACCAAAACCAGACAGCTCCTTGTGTTCGCCCTGCTTGAGAAACGGGTCGTAGAGCCACTCGCCCAGCATCTGGTAGCCTCCGCAGATACCGACGACGGTACCGCCTCCGGCAAGATGCTCGCGAATCAGCCTGTCGCCGCCGGCTTCACGCAAGTAGACCAGGTCGGACAGTGTCCGCCCTGAGCCAGGAAGAATGATGACGTCGGCTCCACCGCGGTAGTTCTGCGGCTTCACCCATTGGACGTCGAGGCTCGGATTGCCGGCTAAGGGCAAGAACTCGTCCCTGCCTCGAAAGGGGAGTTCGAAGATGACAAACTTTCGCATAATCCCCCTTTTTAGCGGCCTGTTATGGAAGCAGGCCGGTTGGCACTAGTGCGAGCAGAACGTCGCTCTGCTATCGGCACTCGTAGGTTATGAAAAAGAACTAAAGTCAACAGAGGCTCGACCGTCGGATTAAATCACAGCAATCACAAATACAATCACCCACGC
>JAYRNY010001204.1:0-6751 GCA_041911975.1 bacterium
ATCCAAAGGCGCGATAAATCTTGATGCGATTACTGCTGTAGATGGCTTGCCGGGTCTTCTTTTGGTAGGCGGGCCGTCAATAAACCTGGGTGGCGCTAACTCTTTAGCAAGCGGCGCACAACAAGCAGGAATCGGCAGTGCCATCATCTGGGGCATCGTCGGTGCTGTTGTCTGTGTTGCCGCATCAATGGGATTGCAAGCTATCCAGCGCGGGGGTGGTGCCAGACCAGGAAGCTACAGCGGCGGTGGACTGTCCGCGGCAGGTGGGGTTGGTGCATTTATTCTTGTTGGTGGAGCAAAACTCTTCCTCTTTCCCGATCACGCAGTTGTAATCAAAACAACTGATTCGCTCGCCTTGACGCCCGTATACTCGAATGAATTCGGCTTGCACTGTCTGTTGCCGAAGGATTTGATCAAAGCGAAGATGCACGAAAGTGTTGAAGGCATGGACATCGCAATTAATGTTGCCGGCTATCGAAGTGGAAAAAACGAGATGATGGTGGGCTATGCGCACATGCCCATTGATGAGCTCATCAAAGCCAAACAAGCTGCCGATACTCCAAAACTTCCCATGGGCATGCCTTTTGGCAAGGACTTTCAAAACATGAACAAAGTGTCTTTTTCGCCTCTAGGCGCGCAACAGAAATACTATTACTTCGACGTCAATAAGGCGCTGGATGCCAGCGTTGACGCAGCAGCGAAGAGAGCCGATTTCAAGGTGACTTATCGCGTCCCGCTGAAGGTGCAGGGCAAGTTGCCTGGTCGTGAATATGAAGGAAACGCCAGTCTTGGGCGGCTTGTACGCGGCCGAATCTTTATCGGTTACAACAATCTCTATCATGCGATTGTTGTAGGAGATCAGGCTTTCGTTAACTCGAATGATGGATACAAGTTCCTCGATTCGATGGATGTCCATTGACATCCACGTGGAGCCGGAAACGCTTAAATTTCGGGGCTTACGGGGTTTTGCGAAAGCGGATCTTTATACAATTTTGATGCACATAAAGAAAGCTCTTATATGTTTTTTACGGGATCAGATGTTTGATAAGGGTCTAGGTCTTAGAAATTAGATATCCATGTATTTACTGTGTATACGGCTGAAAGAGCAGCGAAAACGCCGCTATCAGCCACTTCTTAAGCCCTGGAATTTGAGACTTCGTGAATACTTTTGGCGCGTACAATGCGCCTCCACGGTGTCAAGGCGACCCGATGACAGCAAGTTTGATGAATAAAGAACAGCGCGCTCCCGACGCCCACAACAAGCTGCGTCGCTGGTTGTTCAAGGGTATGAGCGATAGCCGCGCCGAAGCGCAGCACCAGGATAAATGGTGGAAGGTTATGTGCTTGACGGGCGTGGATTACTTCTCCACGCTCGGTTATCAGCCGGGCATCGCATTCCTGGCGGCAGGGCTGCTGTCGCCTGTTGCAACGTTTGTTCTTGTTGTTGTCACATTGGCCGGTTGCTTGCCCGTTTATCGTATGGTTGCTCAATCCAGCCCGCATGGACAGGGTTCCATCGCCATGCTCGAGCGTCTCCTGCCTGGCTGGTTGGGCAAAGCATTGATCCTTTCGCTGCTCGGATTTGCGGCAACTGATTTCATCATCACTATTACGCTTTCGGCTGCCGATGCCACTGCACACATTGTGGAAAACCCGCTTCTCAAAGGTTTTCCGAGCTGGATGCTCGATCGCGTTGGTGTGACCACGCTCCTCATCGGCTTTCTCGGTGGAATCTTCCTGCTCGGATTCAGAGAGGCCATCGGTGTTTCAGTTGTGGTAGTTGCACTGTATCTGGTGCTCAACTTCGCTGTGCTGACCGAGGGAGTTCTTCAACTTTTCAAAACGCCGGACTTGTTCTCCGCCTGGCAACAAAAACTATTGGTCCAGCATGGTTCGCCGTGGATGATGCTCGGCGTAAGTCTGATTTTATTCCCGAAACTTGCGCTTGGTATGTCCGGTTTTGAAACGGGCGTCGCTGTAATGCCACATGTGAAGGGGAACAAAGGCAAGGAGGAGGATCTTGAAGGGCGCATAAAGAATACGCGAAAGCTGCTCTTAACCGCTGCTCTGATCATGAGCGCATTTTTGATGGTGAGCTCGGTTGCCACTACACTGCTCATTCCTGAAAAGGCTTTTCTCGAGGGCGGCGAAGCGAACGGGCGAGCCATTTCTTATTTGGCCCACATGTTCTTCGGTCACACGTTTGGTTCGATTTACGACGTCAGTTCTATTCTCATATTGTGGTTTGCCGGAGCATCAGCGATGGCTGGCCTCTTGAATTTGGTTCCTCGCTACTTGCCGCGCTTTGGCATGGCGCCGGAATGGGCGAAGGCTGTCCGTCCGCTTGTGCTGTTTTTCACGACTGTGGCATTTACAGTTACCTTGCTCTTCCGCGCCGATGTCGATGCACAGGCTGGAGCATACGCAACCGGCGTATTAGTGCTGATGACGTCGGCTGCATTCGCCGTCTGGCTGAGCGTGCGCAAGAGCACCATGTTCAAGACAAGTGCATTTTTCCTGATCACGCTTGTGTTCATTTATACATCGGTAATGAACATGATCGAGCGCCCGGAAGGCTTGCACATCGCGTCATTTTTCATAGGAACGATACTATTTACTTCATTCATATCGCGTGTAATTCGCAGCGTAGAACTTCGAATCGGAGAAGTGACTCTTGATGCGACTGCGCAAAAGTTCATAGAGGACACGGTGCGCAACTCTGGTGGCATCACACTTCTCGCTCACCGACCCAATGGGCATAACTACAAGCAAAAGGAAGAAGAGACCAGAAAGATTCACAAACTCACTTATGATGAAGCAGAATTCGTCTTTCTCGAGGTGGCCGTCAGCGACTCATCTGATTTTGTGGGAGACCGGTTGATGGTGACCGGCGAGGAGATTGACGGCGCGCGCGTGCTGCGCTGCACCAGCCCCGCCATTCCTAATGCCATAGCCGCCCTCTTGCTCCATTTGCGTGACCAGACTGGCGTTTTGCCCCACGCATATTTTGGCTGGACCGAGGGCAATCCTCTTAGATATGTGTTCAAATTTGTATTTTTTGGAGAAGGCGAAACGGCGCCTCTCACAAGGGAAATTCTTCGGCAGGTAGAGCGAGATCCGGCTTGCAGGCCAAGAATTCTGGTAGGCTAGGCCATGTATGTCGGGTTATTGACGCCCGAACCGGGTCTAAGGATGAACCAGCAGAGCTTAATGCGGTATGTGTATTCCCTGATCATTGTCGGGGGCGCCACGCTCGTTGCGCGCTTGCTTTTGCCGCACTTTGCACCGGCCAATCTGGTTATGGTGTATCTGCTCGCTGTGGTTGTCATTTCCTCGAAATTTGGGCGAGGACCTGCTGTTGTTGCGTCTTTAGTGAGCGTTTGCATCTTCGACTTTTTCTGCATCGAGCCTTATCTCACTTTTGCTGTTTCAGACTCGCAATACTTGCTAACTTTCGGTGTCATGCTCACGACTGCGCTCGTCATCAGTAATTTAACGGCGGCGGCAAGCGAGCAAGCCGAGCGGGCTACGAAGAAAGAGCAGCAAACCGCTCTTCTTTACTCATTCAGCAGAGAACTTGCTGATGATATCGACATAAATGCGCTGGCGGAAACCGGGCGCCGCCATATCTCGCAGTTGGTGGAGACGGGTATTGAAGTTGTGGTGCTGGAACCATCGAAGCATGAGAGCGTTTCTACTTTGAAAAACCTTCCTGTTATTGCAGAGGCTGACAAAGAACTGATAGTAGACGCATTCTCCGATTCGCACAAACTTTCGCATGCGACCAAAATCATACCTTTAAAAGGAACAGCCAAGGGCTCAACAGAAAATGCGCGCGTGTTGGGTTTGGTATATATTCCGAATGGACTTGCCAAACTCGATGAGGAACGATTCAATACACTGGAAGCTTTCATCAATCAACTTGCTACTGCTTGTGAGAGAACACGCCTTTCCAGCGAGAATGAGCAAGCGCGTGTGCAGGTGAGATCGGAGCAATTGCGCAGTTCGCTTTTGGGTTCGATCTCCCATGATTTGCGAACCCCCCTTGCCACCATAACCGGTGCAGCGAGCGGAATCATGGAGGCGGGGTCCAAAGTGAATCTCGCAGAATGCAGAGAAATGGCAACTGAAATATTCAACGAGTCGCGCCGTCTCAATCGGCTTGTCGGCAATCTTCTCGATATGACGCGAGTGGAATCGGGCGCGCTGGAGATACACAAAGAGCCGCAGCCTGTGGATGAAGTAATCGGGTCCGCAATTTCATACTTTGCAGAACAACTGGAATCACGCACAGTCGAGACAGAAATTCCGGATGACTTGCCGATGGTTTCCGGCGACGACGTTTTGATTCAGCAATTATTGATCAATTTATTGGAGAACGTTCTTAAATATACTCCTTCCGATTCGCCGCTCTTGTTCAGAGCAAGTTGCGATGCGAAGAATGACTTTGTGACCATTGAAGTAAGTGACAGAGGACCCGGTATTCCCGAAGAACTGCAAACACAAATATTTCAGAAATTCGTCCGCGCCAACAGCAAAACAGCAAGCGGCGCCGGACTTGGTCTGGCAATCTGCCAGGGTATAGTCGAAGCTCATGGCGGAAAGATTGGAGTAAGAACACGTGACGGTGGTGGTGCAACATTTTGGTTTACTCTGCCGGTCGATCATTCAGGATCGATAGCGGGCGATGAGCCGAAATCAAACAGCGCTGTGGAAGCGCAGAGGCAAAATGTCTAAGTCAAAAATTGCGGTGTTAGTAATAGAAGATGAAGCTCCCATCAGGCGCTTTCTCAAGATGACGCTCACCAGTCAAGGCTATGATTTCTCTGAAGCTCTGACGGGGCAGGAAGGAATGCTGAAAGTCGCATCCGAGAAGCCGGACATCATCATTCTAGACCTCGGCTTGCCCGACATGGATGGGCTCGAGGTGACGAAACAATTGAGGGAGTGGACACCGACACCAATCATTGTATTGTCAGCACGCGGGCAGGAAAAGGACAAAGTGGAAGCGCTTGATGCTGGTGCCGACGATTATTTGACGAAACCATTTGGAGTCGCCGAGCTGATGGCGCGAGCGCGTGTCGCGATGCGGAGAACCATGACTAGCGCCAGCGGAGAAGTGCAATCCACATATAAGTTCGGCGATGTCGAGGTTGATTTTGTGAAACGCCAAGTGACACTGAAAGGGGAAGAATTGCACCTCACTCCGATCGAATATAAGTTGTTATCTACTTTGATCAAATATGCAGATCGCGTCGTCACACACAATCATTTATTGCGCGAAGCCTGGGGCGCAGAGTACTCCGGAGAAACTCATTACCTGCGTGTCTACATGGCCCAGCTCAGACGCAAACTCGAGAAAAACCCTGCGCAACCGAAATATCTAATAACAGAACCTGGTGTTGGTTACAGATTGAAAGTATCGTAGGGACGACACCATTCGTCACCCGTTTTTTAGAGTCGCATCGCATGCGACATTGAAATTGGGCGCATACCATGCGTCGCTATATTCAACCCCCAAAGTCGGTTCAGGGAAAACCCTATTATCGCCGCAAGGCTCATCCCCCAAGATGGGGATGGTTGGTCTTTCTCAGTGCGCGAGGGAGTTGGATTATGAATCCTATGCGTTCACTGTTTCTCTCGATTTCGAGAATTCCGCCTGCAATGATGTTGTTGATTATTGTGGGCTTGGCGTCAGTGGTTACATTTCAAGTAAGCAGTTATCTAAATGGCAAACAAGATCAGTACACAAGCGAAATCAATCGCATGAAAGAAGCTCAGGCAGCCAAAGGAAAGGTTGTCTACGCAATCAGAGATATTCCTGAGGGAACATCAATCGCGATGGATTATCTCGAAGAAAGAGAATTGGAAGTCGGAAAAATTCCGGTGGACAGTATTACGAATGCCAGTCTTGTTGCGGGTCGCATCAGCAAGTATGGCATCATGTCCGGTCAATTGCTTTCACAACATGACCTGGCACCGCAAGGTGTTTCGCTCGGTTTTGAAGCACGCTTGAAACAAGGCATGCGCGCTATCACGTTTGCAGTTGACAGCAACACGGGCGTCGCTGGATTCCTCAATCCGGAAAGTCATGTCGACGTGTTGGCGATGGTCGGCGCAGGCGCTGACACAAAGGCTTCGCCGATTCTATCCGACATCGAAGTAATCGCAGTCGGTCAGACCTATCAACGTCAACCCGGTGCTAATCAGGCAACTCCTGCCAGCTCCGTGACGGTTGCCGTCACACCCGATGATGCGCAAAAGCTCGTCAAGGCAGTCGCAGCCAGCAAGCTGTACCTGTCATTGCGCAATGAGAAGGACCATCAACCTATCGCAACAGTTGATGTCACCTCGCTTTTCGCAAAACCGATCAAGACGGATTCGTCAATCGCCTATTTGCCGGAACCCACTAAGCTGACGTTGCCTGAGCCACCGCCGATCGCCGGCTTGGGCAATCCGGAAGCGCAAAATCTTGCAACCCCCCCGCATGAGCCGCCTCACGAAATTGAGGTGTGGGCTGGTGGTCGCAAGGACGTAGTTTCGGTCCCGAAGCAATAGTGGGTTGGGGTGGACTGTAGGGGGATCAAAGAGAAGTCCACCTCATATCGAAAGCAGGAGTCGGCTGCGTTACCGGCTCCTGCTCTTACTATTGTTTCTGCTTTTGTAAGGGCGGCATATTGCCGCCCTTGCCCAGGTCGACGCATGGCGTCGAGCGCACCAAACCAAGGGGCGACGCATGGCGTCGACCCTA
>JAYRNY010001205.1:0-1862 GCA_041911975.1 bacterium
GGGCGTCAAGCGTAGCCAGGTTGTTAGCCACTGCAAGCAATTCACCACCTGCAGCAGTCAGTCTTTGACGGAGCTGCGTGAATAATTTGTACTCGACGTCCGATTGACCTTTCTCCGCATTGAGAATCTTCGCCTCGTACTCCTTTAGCTCCGGAGTAATGAAGCGCTCGGCATTGGTCAGAGTCTGCTTGCGAATGTAATCGTCCGGAACGAGGCCTTTTTGCGAGTTGGTTACTTCGATGAAGTATCCGAAGTTGCGATTGAAATTGACTTTCAGGCTCTTGATGCCGGTGCGCTCTTGCTCGCGCTTCTGCAAATCTTCAATCCACTGCTTTCCGCCACCCAAAAGCAAGCGGATTTCATCGAGCTCTTCATCGTAACCCTCCCTGAAAATACCCCCCTCGGTCAATTCTCTGGGTGGGTCTTCTGAAAGCGCTCGAGCAATTTCCTCTTTCAAGGTCTCCAGGCTGGCAGGCAACTCGGAGAGACATTTCAGACTTTCGCTGTGCAGTTCCTGCACGGCATTTTTCAACGCCGGCAATTGCGACAAAGAGTTCTCAACTGCAGCAAGCTCTTTCGGATTGATGGTGCCGGAGGAAAGTTTTACCGAAAGCCGCTCCAAATCAGACAATGATGACAGGCTATCTTTTAGTGTTTCGCGCACCGGAGTTTTGGCAATCAATTCTTCGATTGCGTTCTGGCGTTTTTCAATTGCTGCGACATCGAACAATGGACGCATCAACCACTTGCGGATCATGCGGCTGCCCATGCCTGTTTGCGTTTGATCAAGAACCCAGAGAAGACTGCCCTGGAAAAGTCCGTCGCGGGAAGTCTGGGTCAATTCCAAATTGCGTCTTGTGTTCTCGTCCATGGTCATATGACCGTCGACGCTGTAGGTGGATATGCCGTTAAAACGCGGCATTTGAGAGCCCGTCGTGCGCTCGAGATATTCGAGGGCGGCGCCGGCGGCGGCAGTGGCCAGCGGCATTTTGTGGCAGCCGAAACCTTCCAGGGTGGAAACCTGGAAAAACTGCAAGACGCGTCTTTGCGCAGGCTCGAACTGGAAATACATGGACGGGCGGCCGGTGACATGATACTGTTCGATGATTTCTGGCGGAAGATCTACGACTTCACGGGCAACTACATCATCGCCCTGCGGTTTTACAACACGCTTGGCGGCAATAATTTCTTTCGGCTGAATTCTTCCGATTTCAATTGCAAGGCCGCTTTCCGGCACCTGCGTGACGAAAAACTCACCGCAGGAAGCGTCTACAAAAGCTAATCCCCACATATCCGTATTACCGCCGGCTTTAACGGCCGAAAGCAGATAGTTATTTTCTCTCACAGGTAGCAGATGCGATTCCAGCACCGTCCCTGGTGTCAAAATTCTGGTCACCTGGCGCTCGACGGGACCCTTCTCGGCACCGACAATTCCAACTTGCTCGCAGATGGCGACCGAGTATCCCTTTTGAATCAAGCGGGCCAGATAGGCGTCCACGGCACGCACAGGCACTCCGGCCATGGGCATGCGGCCGCCCGGATAGGAGGCTTCCGGTCTGCCAGTCAGTGTAATGTCCAGCTCACGCGACGCCACTTGTGCGTCGCTGTCGAACATCTCGTAGAAATCACCGACCCTGAAAAACACCAGGAAGTCAGGGTATTGAGACTTAATGTCCCAGTACTGGCGCATCAGAGGCGTCAGCTCGCGCGCATCTTTTGTCTCCAAACCGGAAGACTCAGCGGCTTTCTCAGCGTCAGTCAGTTCATTCTTCGTTTTTTTCACGTTGCCAGATCACCCTGTATATACGTTTGGCGCAATTCCGTTATCAAAACAATTCGACACATATGTAAATCGTGGAAAC
>JAYRNY010001206.1:0-2289 GCA_041911975.1 bacterium
GATTTGCAGCTCGGTCGCACGGCGCTGCGTCTGGTCTTCCCGCAGAAGGTACGCACTCCCGGTGCCCTGCGCAAAGTGCTGAAGCAACTGGCCGAACAGGCGCGGGCAGTCTAAGCACTGCACCGGCTGCGGAATCTTTCCAGATTGAACTCGAGGGGGACGGAACCATGTTCCGTTCCCCTCCGAGTCATCTCCGCCTCTAATGCGCATCTGCAGGGGTTTATCGCAACATCAGATTTGTCGATCCTTAACCCGTTTTCTTTACTCGATAGTTTTTTCCTTGTTTTTACTATCCTATATCGTATCTCGTCAATAAACGGGATTAAAGCATCGGCGATCAAGAGAACAACATGCTTTCCACTGGTGAAGCTACGATTTACTTTTTCTGGTTTGAGAGTAGAGTGGAAAATATTCACATCCATAGCGCTTAGAGGGCATGCCATGACGCCATCTAATTTCATTTCGGGTAATCCGGTTCCTCAAAAGATAGCGATGATAGCTCTGGCAATCGCCTCAGCCTTCACACTCTGGCTCACCCCGGCCGAAGCGTCCAACCAATCCTCGAAACTCTACAGATTGAAAGCCAACCAGGGAGTCCTGAAGCAGAAAGAAGGTCCGAGCTTAAAGCGCAACGACATGAACAATTCCGGCGACCCGTTTGAAACCAAAAACCAAAATCAGAATGATGCGTTTGAACCACCATCGTCTGCGTTCCAGGTCCAGTCTGCCAAACCCAGTGCGCCTCCCAGAAAAGACTACAATTTGAATGCCACGGATGGTGGTCAATTCAATGGTCAAGGCGGTGTAAACGACGAATTGCCGCAGCAGCAAGAACCACGCCAACAGATTGAGGTGCCGAATATGGCGCCACCTACGCAGGTCAACAACATTCGTCAAGAACCACAAGAGCCCCAAGATCCTGATGGTCAGGCGCTAAAGGTCGCCTGGGACGATTGGCATAACCGCGTAGCAGGGGCCATCTTTAGCCAGATCGGCCCGGCAGCGGCAAGGAAGATACCTCGCAGCGAGCCACTGATTTGCGTTGTTAATTACACCATCACGAAAGACGGACGCGTCAAGAATGTGCATCTTCAGCAAAAGAGCTCAAGCTCTATGTATAACGACATGGTCGTTTCGGTGGTGAAAGGAATGGCAGGCAATCCGGTCTTACAATTTCCAGAAGGAAGCAGACGCATGACTGTCGATAAGTTATCCACCTTCAAGCATAATGCGCGCGGTCCAAATGGCTATCAGTACATAACCGGTGACCAAGAAACAGTAAAGACTCAACACAAATAAGAGTCTATATCCATACAGAGAAAGAACCAGACCACAAAGCCGAATGCCGCTCTCCTGCTGCATTTCAGCGGCTGCAAACTAATTGAAACAAACGCTGAATATGATGCATGCAGAACACTTCTATCCAGCCACGAAGTGTTCAATTACCAAAGCACTAGCAACGCCTGCCCTCATTGGCAGGCGCTCTGCTTTTTACGCAAAAACATTGAGCGCCTGAGCGAACTCTGCCGGAGAAGCAAATCCAGGATCGCGAGCAATTTTGCCTTCGCTGTTTACCGCCAGGCGCAAGCTCTTGAGCAAAACCTTCTCCTGCTCAAGGTTGAACCCATGCTGGCGCGGCAGGCTGATGTTTCTATAACCGGAAATATAGAAATTTCCCATGCGCTCCTGGCTTTCAATCCAGTTCAGCGTTTCGGGAGCAAGCAGATCAATTCCGGCCCGTTCATTCAAGTCGGCACGCAATTCCCGCTCAATAAGCGGTTTTCCCGTAGTTGCATGCCAGAGGTTCAAACCTAATGCCAGCACATCGTCGGGCCGCAAAAGTGGATAAAACTCCGGAGTGGTGATGATCACTCCTCTGGTTGTCGCATCAGCCAGTTTCAATTCACCAAAATATCCTGGATCCAGCAGCTTGACTTGGTTTGCAGCGAGAAAAATATTCTCTGGATTGAGATCACCGTGATAGGCCAGTCCTTTTTCGAGCAGATCCGCCACCGCAAGAGCCGCTTGCTGAACGGCTTGCCGAGCCGCTCTTGCATTGCCAGACTGGATCATTTGCAAAAGCGTGCTGCCTTCCAAAAGCTCCATCTGCAAATAGCCCAGACCTTCGCGATTGACTTCAGAAAAATACTTTGGCACGCAGGGCAAATCGATGGGGTGGAACTTTTCGTACTCAATGCGCAAAAGCTCTCGGGCATCGGGCGTGGTTTCTGCAATTCCATTGGTTCTGAACTTTATCGCCTTGGTGCAAATTACGCCGGTGCGCATGCC
>JAYRNY010001207.1:0-2575 GCA_041911975.1 bacterium
AAGGAGTAACAACCTGAACTGTTGGTCGTTTCAGCTCATTAATCCAGTTTTGGATGGTTCGACATTTTGCCTGATGCTGCCATTTCCTTCACCATCTCATCTAGAAGCTTCGGGTTTATTTTGTTCGCGTCGATTTCTACTGTTCTCACTCCAGCTAGATTGAGCAAGGAAGGACCGGCGCAGACGGCTGCGAAAAGAAGCGTTAGCGATGCCGCAAGTGGAATTAGAAACTGCGACTGGCTCAGTCCGTGCTCTGCAAACTTTCTCCACAATAGCGACAGATCGTAGCCCGTGCTATTCGCTGCAGTCTTAAGTTCTTCCACAAACGCATCAGCACTGTCGATGCGTTTGTCCGGGTTTTTAGCCATGGCTTTGCGCACAACGCTTTCCAGCGCAGGGGCAATCACATGACTTGGGGAATGTGTCCGCATAGCCGGCGGATCTTGCAGCAGATGCCCGTGCAAACAATCGAGCACACTTCCCTGGAAGGGCCTCGCACCAGAAAGCAGCTCGTACATGGTGCAACCGAGAGAATAGATGTCTGAGCGCCGGTCGACTTTTTTGCGGTTGCATTGCTCCGGGCTCATGTAGCTTGGCGTTCCGAGCGCTACTCCTGATTCAGTCAGGGTGGCAAGCTTGTCGCCCTCCAGGCACTTTGCCAGTCCGAAATCGAGCAGTTTTACTTGCAGCCCATTTGAATTGTCGCTGAGAATGATAATGTTGCTTGGCTTTACGTCTCGGTGCAAGATGCCTTTTTGGTGGGCGTGGCTGAGCGCAAAAGCGACCTGCGTGATTATTGCTATGGCTTCCTGCTGTGTTGTGATACATTGGCGCTCCAGGCGTTCACTCAATGTTTCACCCACGAGCAGTTCCATGACGATGAACGGCTGCCCTGACGGCAACACACCATAGTCGTAAATGGCGCCGATATTGGTGTGATTTAGTTTGCTTGCCGCGCGTGCCTCATTTCCGAAGCGCCGTAAATTATCGGGATCCTTTGCCAAAGATTTGTGCAGCAGCTTTATTGCGACATCGCGATTGAGTGTTTTGTCGAAAGCTTGATAAACGAAACCACATCCACCTTCTCCGATAAGCTTCTGGGTGATGTATCGTCCGCCGATCACCAGATTGAGGAATTCCCTGAGGTCAGATGTTTCGTTTGTGGGAATACTCTCGGTAATGATGCGACTCTCTCCTCACGACTCTGAGACTTGGGAATCGTGAACCAAAAACGACTGCCCTGATCGGGTTTTGACTCAACGCCGATCTTTCCACCATGGCGCTGTACAATCATTTTGCAAATCGCCAGACCAAGACCGGTTCCCAGTGCCGGCTTGCCGCTGGCGCCAGGCAATTGCTCGTAAATGTCGAACACTCTGTCAAGCTTGTCGGCTGGAATTCCGGGTCCATTGTCTATAACAGCAAAGCGCAAGCAGTCATCGTCTGTTTCTTCAGAGACCTGAACCTGGACCTTCGTGTTTGCAGTTGAATGCTTGATTGCATTCGTCAGTAGATTAGTCAGTACCTGATTGACCCTCAATTCGTCGCCCCAATAGACAGCGTCCGTGTCGGTCTGCGATATCGTGATGTTGTTTTTATCGGCGATGAATTTTACTCCCTCGACTGCTGATTTCAGCACATTTTCTGCCTGTCTGGATTCGCTGTTGAGAGTGAACCTGTTTGCGCCCAGCTTGCCGATATCGACCATATCTTGAACCAGTCTTAAAAGCTGTGCACACTCCTGGTTTACCTGTTTGGAAACCAGGCTTCCTTCTTCTGACTGCCTGTCTAGAATGCCTTCTTCGATGAGCACTACCAGATTGCGAAGCGACGTTAGTGGCGCGCGCAGATCGTGCGCGACCATAGCAAAGAAGTCTTGCTTTGTTCGCTCGAAATCATAGTGGGATCGTTTGTCGACAAAGAGCAATAGCTGTTTCGTCTCTCCTCCCAGCTCGATGCTTTCGACATGAGTTTCAACTGGAAGAGTCGAGCCATCGGCTCTTGTTGAGATTCTGTCGCTGCTATTCAGTTTTAGTAAATCCGCCGGAAAGTCGTTTGAGAAAAGACTTTCCACTTGCTCGCCGATTATGCGTTTTTCGCTTCTGTCCAGTAAAGCACGGGCAGCAAGATTGGCGAATTCAACTGTCCCGAACTTGGTCATAATGAGCACACCGGCAGGTAGGGACTCTAAGATTTCTTTCAGTTTTTGTTCGCTGTCACGCAGAGACTGCTCAATTTGCTTTTGCTCAGTCATGTCGTGAACGATGCAGAACAGAGTTTTTTCAGTGATTGACCACTGACCGCGCCAGATCATATGCTTCACAGAGCCGTCTTTGCAGAGAAGATCGGTTTCGAAAATCACTCTTTCAATGCTCTTGTCTGCGTCTGCCGCATAGGCAATGAGACGGCCGAAACCTGCTTCTCCAAGAAAGCCTTTTGCCGATTGTCCCTGCACTTCCTGTGCCGAGTACCCCCAGGCGTTCTTGCATGATGGACTGACAAAGACGAAATTTCCCTGCGAGTCGAGCGTACAAACGACATCGACTGCTCTTTCGATAAGGGCTTTTTCTCGCTG
>JAYRNY010001208.1:0-6382 GCA_041911975.1 bacterium
CTTTCCGGAAGGCGAGATTTTCTATTTGAACGAAGTCGTGCAGGCTTTTCACAGCGGCGCGGTCGAGATCTGCATGCAGGCTATCTCTGACAAGAAAAAACGCGATCCAAATTTCACTGCCTTTCTCGTGCCGATGGCGATTAAGTATCACTACACTGCGCCGATTGAAAATCTCATTCTTTCTCGTATTGAAAAAATGGAAGCGCGCCTTTCAATCAAGGAATATGCGCCCACCCTTGCCGGGCGTTTGCACCAGGTTCAAAAAACACTTTTGGAGCGTGAGAAGTCCGCCTATAAACTCGAGATTGAAACAACCGGCGCCGAAGATCTGTATCAAGACATCGTTGAAACTGAAAATGCCATCATCAGTCAGATTGAGGCAAAACACCAGGACATGCCGGTTTCGCAGCCGCATATCATCGATCAATCCTGGCAATTGAGCGCGGAATTGAAGGAGAATCTGGCCGGGCAAACTGATATTGGCGTCAAAAGCGAAATTAGAAAGGACATTGCTGCATTGCAGGAAGTGGCACAATTGTCGAGCTGGCGGCCACAGTACTATGGCGACGATACTTCGCTGGATCGGCTTGCCGAGGGGCTGATGAAAATGGAGCGTGAGCTTTATCGCATAAAGCGTCCGGCGCCGCTCACCACTCGCGATGTGTATATCAAGCTCGCTGATCCAGTGGATCTGTCCCAAGTGCTGGAGGATTATGAAAAGGACGCGCGTGCCTTGCGCCATAAGCTGACCGATGACCTGCACGAAAAGATTCAGGGACTGGTCGATCACCTCGTCCAGCGAGCAAATTTGCGCTCTAAGCTAAAATAGTGCCGAAATTGTAAGCTGTCGTAGATGCGCAAATTTCTCCGATTCATATCTAAGACCCTGCTCTTGACCCTGGCGTGCTTGACCATCGCCAGCTTTATGGGCTCGCTGAATTTCGTTCTGGAGTTTCTCAGTCACTCGCGACCGCTCTTTTGTTTGGCTGCCTTTCTGATTACCATGCTTATGCTCGTGCAAGGATCGAAGCGCGGCGCGCTGATTGGTGCGGCATTGATTCTTTTGAATTCGGTTCAAATCATTTCGCTGTATATTCCGTATACTGACGACCAAGAGAAGCCCGAAGCGCGCATAAAGATCTTGCAGATGAATATTTGGGGCGGCAAGAACCACGAAGTAACCGCAGTTAAAAAAGAGATCCAGAGTGAAGACGCGGATATCATCGGAATTTCCGAGATAACCAAGAACTGGTGGGCAGTGATAAAACCAGTCGCTTCGAAGTATCCCTATCAGGTCGTCCAACCCAGCTTCGGTGGTATTTGCCTGCTCAGCAAATACCCGATGCGCAATGGTCGTGTAGAACATTTCGGCCCAATCAAGCGACCGCGGGTGGTGGCGGAAGTTAATGTGCGCGGTCAATGGATAGCAGTCGTGTTCGCTCATCCAATCATTCCCATGAGGCATCCTGGTATGCGCGACGGGGAATTGGAAGTAATAGCGAAGGATACGTCCTCGACCGGAAAGCCGACGATATTGGCCGGTGATTTGAATTGCACACCCTTTTCTTATTTCTTCTACAAGCTTGAGCGCGATGGCAAGCTCCGCGACTCAGAAAAAGGCTTCGGATATCAGCCGAGCTGGAGCACATTCCACTGGATGCCCATGTTCTGCATCGATCACTGCCTGTTCAGCTCGGAATTCACCGCTCTAAAAAGATACAACGGACACAATGTCGGCTCCGATCATCTGCCCGTTATCACCGAACTGAGTTTGCATCTGAGAAAGTAACCGCTGCGTTACGGCTTCTTTTTTGATAAACTCGACTGATTCAGCAGCGCTTTGATGATGAAGATCCTCTCCAATACACGTTTTGCATCACTCATATTAGCATTGCATATGCTTGCTGTATGCAGGCCCGCATACGGGCAAGAAAGTCAGAGTGCTCCATCATCCGATGTCCAGGCTCTGAAAAACGCAGAAACTCTTGCGCCGACGACGAGCGAAACTTTGCCGCCGGTATTGCTG
Organism: bacterium; assembly: GCA_041911975.1. GTDB lineage: Bacteria > Cyanobacteriota > Vampirovibrionia > Obscuribacterales > Obscuribacteraceae > QKMZ01. The sequence goes on from JAYRNY010001208.1 coordinate 2,027, forward strand.
CAAGTGGCTCGATTTACCGGCGCTCTCACGGTTATGAAACAGATCGAAGCAGTGCAGAGCGAGCTTAAGGACACTCGGCTCGCCGCCCGTGATCCTATGGCCTATCTGGCGAAGCGGCAGAAGTTGATTTACTACCGCGGCAAGCTGAATGCGATTATGGAAACTTCCAATTTGGAGGTCAATGCAACTCGCGGTCAGATTGAAGGGCTGATGTCGGTGGTGCAGACGCAGCAGGCGAAGATGGTCGAGAAACGAGCGCGGACGTTAAGACGCAATACGATCATCAACTTCGTCAGCGGCGGTATTACGAAATTGGCCGGCTACTCAATTTCTCTCGGCGGCAACGATACCACTTCCAACATTCTGGAAATCTTTGATGGTGCGGTTCAATGCACTTTGTCAGGAACGGTGATCAAGGATTTGCATTCTGAAAGTCGGGTTGTCGGTCAGATGCCGACCATGCTTACTCAGTTGGATAAGTCCGATGATCCTGACGGGGTCTATGCACATCAGGTGTGGAATTATTTGAATGAACCGTCCGGTGGAAAAGTGGGACTTCCAAGGCGTGTTGAGTTGACGAAAAATTGGGAGAGCAGGGGCTTCTACGAACACCACAAGAAGGCGCACTCATTGCGCGAGAATGGCAATGTCGCAGGGCATTTGGCTCTAGCGCGCATCACGCCGCAGTTGTTGGACGAGCGCCTGGCAATGCTGTCTGAACTGAGATCCACCGTGTCCGAGATGCATGCCAGCTTGATGGAATTGGCTCTGCGAATTAAACAATCGTATGAGGAAGATCCTTCATTCGATTGGCCGATTGCCGCGCAATAGAGAAGTCAGTAAGAAACAGTAAGGGCCTGCATCCTGGCCGTTGCCTGCAGGTATTCGACCTGGGCATCGACCAGTTTTATCCTTGCATCGAACAATTGACGCTCGCGCTGCGTGACAAGAAAGACTGTACTGTCACCGAAATTGAAACGCTTTTTTTCTCCGATGTAGACCTGTTCTGATTTTTCGACTTGTTTCTGAACGGCGAGATACTTTTGATACGAGGCGTTCAATGTGGCGGCGACAGCCATTACTTCTGCCACCAGTCGTTGCTTCTCAGCTACCTCGTCGGCATTCAGCGCCGAGATGTTGAACTGCGATGCTTTGATGCGCCCGCGAGCACTCCTTAGATAGAGTGGCGAGCTGAATGTGACCTGAGTGCGGAAGACGTTGCCAACGCCCGAAACGCCACCATCGTATCCGTAAGTGCCCAGAGCATCTGCTTGTGGCAAAAGGTCGTTTTTCGCGAGCTTCAATTGCAGTTTTGCCTGTTGTCTTTCCAGCGCGATTCGTTTTAACTCAGGGCGGCGCTCGATGGCTTTGCTTATACTCTGGTCTAATTCTTGTGTCGAGTATTCAGCCGGTGCCGGCCAGTTATTGGGTACGTTCATCTCTTCTAGAAAAGGCACAGGCTGCCCGTTGTTGTCGAATAGAAAGACAGCAAGCTCGTAAGTTGCTTTGCGAAATTCCAATTCAGCGGCAATACGGTCGGCGGTTCTGCGCTGGAAATCCTCTTCTGCTTCAGTCACCTGAATTCTGGGCAGGTCGCCGGAGTCAGATCGTTTCACCGCGGCGGAAACTAGAAGCTCCGACAATTGTACGAGATGGCGCGCAACATCCAGTTTTCTCTGAGCACCTATCCAGTTCCAATAGCAAAGACTGGCCCTTAAAAGAATATCGATACGGGTCAATGAAAATGCTTGTGTCGCTATTGGCTCACCAATCTTTGCCAACTTCTCATTGGTTTCCCGCTCGTTCACGATAAAACCGCGTAAAAGCGGCACGGCCAGCCCGCCGCCGAACTCGCCGAAAAATCCTGTTTCGATATAAGGCGACTGCGAGGTGCGCGGGTTGAAACGATAAGTGCCCAGCAAGCTGATGCCGGATCGGGTTGGAAGTTCAATCGCCGGTTGGTTGAAAATCACCCGTTTGAGAGTGTCGAATTTCGACGTGTTTTGCATCCATGTTTAGCCGTTCAAAGTTCTAATCATAGGATCGAAAACGCCCTGTACTTCAAGGCGTTTTGCCGAGGCGACTCTGCGGCGCGCATCAAGCGCATCGAGGCGAGGGTAGTTGTTGTCCACTGCCGAAAGAAATATTTTCGGGGTCAGCTCTGATGCACCCCTGGTAATCGTGAAGGCATTTTCTGTTTTGGTTCGAGGACGCGGCGCAAAACCAAGCGGTTCATAAATCCCATCGGCAGCACCTGCCGCGCGCTCTGATGAAAGTACCATGGAGAGCAGCAAGAGCAGTGAAAGTGCAACGCTTATGGGTTTCATCAAGGGGTTCTTTGTTTGGCGTTGTCCTTATTGGTCGGATCGGTTTGAATGCCGGATTGACTCGCCTGGCTATTTTGCAGGTTTTGATCCGCGGGCTGAATAGTCGGCTGCCAGCCGTTCAACTGCCGCCAGAGTTCATACCAGAGAGGTACATCGCTAAGGAGGATCCAGCCGGTCACCTGCGCGCCTGGTCTCAAATAGGTTGTGGACGGCCATGGATCGGCCAGTTTGTTCTCTATGGCTTTCTTGTCGGGTTCGACAATGACTCGATAACGATTTTTTCCGTCGTCGGTTGCATCTATTACGCTGACCACACCGGCGAAAGTGCCGACGGCGATGCGCGGCCAGCCGATAAATTGGAGGGCGGGCCAACCGGCAATCTGTAGACGCACGGGGCGACCGACGGAGACAAGAGGAGCATCCCAGTCGCGAATGTTTATCTCGGCAGCTCTGTCTTGAGTGTGCGGCGCGATCACGGCAAGCACGTCGCCTGCGTTGACCATGGCTCCCGCACCAACTCGTGTCAGGCGAACTATGCGGCCCGTGCACGGAGCATCGACTGTCCTCTGGTCGACGCGCTTGGTGAAGTTGTCGATGTCTATCTGCAGTTTGTAAATATCGGCTTCAGTGCTGGCTACTAGTTGTTCGGCATCAGCGCGAGATGCTTTGATGGCGTTTATGCTGCCGCCGGTGTCGGCATCCGTTCTCTTGTTTTCGAGCTGGGAGATTCTGGCATCTTCCTTGGCCACATCGAGTGCCGCCAGCGCCTTCTCCAGTTCCGTCCTGGCGCGAATGGTATCCAGCTCGGCAAGTTCTTTGTCGCGTTTAGATCTCAGCCCGTCGCCATAAAGACTTTCCACACGCTCTGATTGCCATTGTGCGGTTTTCAAACTTTGCCGCGCCGCTTCTACATTCTGCTCTGCTTGATAGGTTCTGTCGTTTGCCTGTTTGACTCTTTCAATGGTGGCGGGAACCGCAGCTTTTCTCACCCCGGCAGAATTGGCGATTTGTTCTAAGAGAGCCTCGGCACGCGCTTTTAGAGCGTCGCGTTTGGCTACCAGGGCAGCTTTCTGAGCAAGCAATGATTTGAGCTGTGTGTTGTCGAGAAAGCGAGCATCGAGTTCTGCCAGCGAGACGATCTTCTGTCCTTTTTCAACGTCCTGACCATCGCGGACAAACCAGTTGACGATGCGCCCGGGAATTTGTGCTTCGATCGTTTGCGGGCGATCCATAGGAGAAAAAACGATGATCTTGCCGGTGCCTGTCACTGACTGTCGCCACGGCAAAAACATTGCCGACATGACGCAGGCGATCATGATGGCAATAATGCAGGTAATCGTGATGGTAAATAGAACCGGTGTCTTCACCATCTGAAGTGAGCGAAAACGCGGCGCTTTTTTCTCTTTGGATTCGGTTGTCTTAGTCTCAGCTATCATTTGCGAATCAGTTCCACGAGTTTTGGGAAAAGCAGTTCGAGCTGGCTGTCTTTCTTAGCCAGAAGTTCTCTCAGAGTGCCGGATTCGACTACCCGTCCTTGACGCAGAAAAACCATTCTCGAGCTATGAAAAATGGTGTCGGCGTCTTGAGAGATGTCAATAATCGTCCAGGGCATGTCCTGTCCGAACAGGCGATCGAGAATTTGCATTTTGCTTCTCTCTTCGATGCCGGTGAATGCTTCATCAAGTATGAGCAGTTGCGGTTTTTGGGCAATTGCTCTGGCAATCAATAATTTCTGCGCCTGCCCGCGAGAGAGGTTTCTTCCACCACTCAAAAGTTGGGTTTTCAAGCCATCGCTCATCGACACCAACTCTTCGTCGAAATCGACCATCTTCAATGCCCAGAGCATGTCGGCATGGGTAATCTCGCTCTTTCCGAAAGTGACATTGGTTTCCACAGTGCCTTCAAATATCTCATTGGAATCGGTGACCAGAGAGACAAGGCTTCTCAGGCTCTCGAAATTTATGTCGCGAACATCCATTCCGTTTATTTGAACAAGCCCTGAACTCGGCTCGATAAGACCGCTTAGAAC
>JAYRNY010001209.1:0-2199 GCA_041911975.1 bacterium
ATAGCCACAAGCGCACGCCTTTACGTAGAAAAGGCGCGCCCCTTCGGAATTCAGATTCTCGACACCAGGAAGACGGCGCCAGGTCTCAGAGTTTTTGACAAACTGGCCGTAAGACTGGGAGGCGGTACCAACCACCGCATTGGCCTGTACGACCAGATTTTGATTAAGGACAATCACATCGCCTGCGCTGGAGGCATTTCGCAAGCGGTTGCCGCGGCGCGTTCCTTGTACAGAGGAAAGCGAATCGAAGTAGAAACCACCAATTATCCCGAAGTCCAAGAAGCACTGGACAGCTCTTGCGACATCATCATGCTCGACAACATGACCCCTGCTCAAATCGTCCACTGTGTAGACCTCATTCAGAAAAAAGCACAGATCGAAGTGTCCGGAGGAATCACTCTGGAGACTCTGGACCGCTACTTGATTGCAGGCGTCGACTTCATATCCGTCGGCAGCTTGACCCACTCGGTCAAATCCATTGATATCAGCCTCGAGGTTGAGATAGGCAAATGACAACGACAATGAAAAACGCGGAAAACGAAGTCAGAATCGAAAGCTCCGCGCGAAAACAACAACTGATTCAACAAATCAATGAGCTTCGAAAAAAGCGCAACGCCGTCATTCTGGCGCATAACTACCAGATTCCAGTCATTCAAGACATTGCTGACTTCGTCGGCGATTCGCTCGGGCTGTCGCGCCAGGCTGCTGCCACCAAGAGCGATGTCATCGTCTTTTGCGGCGTGCACTTCATGGCGGAAACAGCCGCCATCCTTTGCCCCGACAAGCGCGTCTTGATACCCGATCTGGAAGCCGGTTGCTCGCTGGCGGCCTCCGTCACCCTCGAAGGGTTGCTGAAATGGAAAGCCGAACATCCCGGCGCAGTGGTTGTCTCGTACGTTAACACAACCGCTGCCATAAAAGCTGAAACCGACTACTGCTGCACTTCCGGCAACGCGCTGCAAGTGGTAAAGTCGATCGAACCGGACAAAGAAATTCTTTTCTTGCCCGATGTCTTCCTGGGCTCATGGGTAAAACGCATGACCGGCAGGCAAAATATGCACATCTGGATGGGCGAGTGCCACGTGCATGCGGCCATTCATCCGCGCTCGATTGACGAAAAGTTGAAAGAGCATCCTGAGGCCGAGCTGCTCATTCACCCTGAATGCGGCTGCTTGACCCCATACTTAGACCGAGTTTCCAGGCAGGATAAAGGTGACCAGCTCAAGGTAGCATCCACTGAAGGCATGATCACACGCGCCTGCCAGTCGCCCGCCAAGCAATTCGTCGTAGCGACTGAAGAAGGCATTCTGCACAGACTGAAGAAGGAAAATCCGAAGAAGGAGTTCATCCCGATCGCCGATGAGATGAGCTGCCAGTTCATGAAAATGATTACTCTGGAAAAACTGCACGCAGCGCTCGCCGAAGACCAATTCCAGGTGACAGTGCCGGAAGATGTTGCAGCGAAAGCCAGATTATCCATCGAACGCATGGTGGCGATAGGGTAAACCTGCCGGTGGACGCTCTAAGCGTCAAAGCAAGCGCCACGGTTTTTACAAACAGGCAAGTACCCAAAAGGTACAAAGGTACAAAGAATTACGCCAATGCCTGAACTTTACACGACAAAAAAAGTAGACGCGGTTATCGTCGGCTCTGGGCTAGCAGGGCTTCTGCTCGCCCACGAGCTGACCGCAGCCGGCAGGCGTGTGCTCATCGCCACAAAGAGTAGGCTTCTCGAATCCAACACCAGATTTGCCCAGGGCGGACTGGCCGCGGTGCTTAAAGATAGCGTCTCTGATTCAAGACAGGCGCATCTCAAGGACACGATCAAGTCCGGTGCTGGTCTAGTCGATGAGGTTGTGGCAGAGGAAATCATCAATGGCGGCGCTGCACTGGTTAGAAAACTTACAGAACTTGGTGTTCACTTCGATAAGACAGCAGATACAAATGGATCGGCCGTATTTTCGTTGCACCTGGAAGGTGGGCACACCAGCCCGCGCGTTTTGCACTCGAAAGACACCACCGGCAAGACGATTGCTGAAGGACTGGCGGCCGCTCTCCAAGCAAAAGCCGACGACGAGAAAAATCTAGAGCGCCCGATTATTCTCGAAAATGCCTTTGCACTTGATCTCCTCTACTTCCAGGCAACTCCTCTTGCTCCTCGTGTCGTCACCGGCGTACTGCTATTGACTGACGAAGGCA
>JAYRNY010001210.1:0-2988 GCA_041911975.1 bacterium
TCAATCATTTCCACTTTGGCTCTTTCGCTATTTCTTGCACTGGGGTCCAGTGCTGCCGTTCACGTTCAGCACCTGGGCGCATCTGCAAAATCCGCTGCCGTCGACTTCGATAAAGCTGCGCAAGAAGCAACCAAAATGCTTTGCCAGTACTTGAAGGTCGACACCACTGTTCCCCCCGGAAATGAAAAGCTCGGTGCTGAGTATCTTGCGTCGGTTTTGAAGCACAACGGCATCGACGCGGAGCTTTATGAAACAGCGCCAAATCGCTCTTGTGTTTATGCTCGTTTGAGAGGTACCGGCAAAAAGAAAGCAGTCGTTCTTCTCAATCATATCGACGTAGTTCCTGCTGTTGCTGCCGATTGGAAACACCCGCCCTTTGCCGGTGAGGTTATCGACAACGAGATCTGGGGACGCGGCGCTCTCGACATGAAGGGATTCGGAATCGTCGAATTGGAAGCGATGCTCATGATCAAGCGTCAGGGGTTGAAGCTCGACCGCGACATCATTTTCCTGGGCACGCCCGATGAAGAAGTCGGTGGCGATTATGGTGCCAGATGGTTCGCTGAGAAACATCCGGAGCTTTTGAAAGATGCCGAGTTTCTCATTAACGAGGGCTCGCATATCATCACCGGCAGTGATGGTAAACCTAAATTCTGGGGCGTAAATTTCTCGGAGAAAAATGTCCTCTGGCTCAAGCTCACAGCTACAGGACAAGCTGGTCATGCCTCGATGCCTATCAAAGACTCGGCGACAAATCGCCTGGCGCGCGCGCTGGATAAACTGGTAGCCGTCTATCCAATGCATGTTCGCTCACCACAGGTGGTGCCCGAACTGAAGAAGATAAGCGACACAAAACCAGAACCGCTCAAAGGATATTACTCTCAAGTCGTGGAAGACATGAAAAATTCCGACTATATTGCAGGCATAGAGAACGATCGCATGCTCTCCTCTATGTTGGTCAATACCGCATCTGTAACTGTGCTGAAGGCCGGTTACAAAACCAACGTCATTCCCGGCGAAGCGAGCGCAGAAATAGATTGCCGGCTGCTTCCCGGTGTCGAAAAGGACGAGTTCATTCAGCACGTTCAGAAAATCATCGCCGATCCGACGATCAAGACTTCGGTTCTTGAATGGAATGTAGCCGGTGCTTCCGATATTCAAACCGACTTGATGAATTCCATCCAGAAAGTGGCTGCCGAAGAGTCGCCCGGAACGCCGGTAAGACCCGTGGTCGTGCCGTGGTTCACCGATTCCCACTGGTTCCGCAAACTGGGAATTACTTGCTATGGTTTCGAGCCGTTTGAAGTAAAACCGGAATTGCTCGCCAGCATGCACGGCATCGACGAGCGTGTTCCTGTAAGTGTTTACACAACCGGCATGCGCCGCTTCTATAAAATCCTCGCCGACCTGGTCGCCGCCAGGTAGTCGAGGGGGCGCATCACAATTCTCCTCTATTGTATGGGCGATTCGATATATATTCCGAATCGCTTCGGTTTTTGCTCCGCCCTGTATCGGCGAGCCGCCTGAGTGCCCGGTAAGAGCGGGCGTTGCCGGTGTTAAGGCTCTGCCTTGGCAGGTGTTTCTTCCTCCGATATCAAGCCGTTCAGAAGTTGTCTTATTGAGTCGATTAACTTCTGCTCCGACGTTTTCGACTTGATCAGATGTTTCGTCAAGCCAAGAGTGAGGCTGTTCATCTCGTCTCCGGTCAAGTCGCGGCTGGTGTAAACGATCAAAGGTGTTTCCTTGGAATCTCCCTTGCGCAGGGTTTCGACAATGTCAAAACCATTGGGAGCAGGGATGCCGACATCTAGAATGATCAGATCAGGGTGCTCAGTGCACGCCAATTCAAGAGCCATAACGCCATCCGCTGCTTCGATAACGTCGACCGGGAAGCTGGATACATGATGTTTGAGCAGCTCTCTTGTGGCGTTGTCGTCTTCGACTACGAGCACTTTTGCTCTAGTGTTTCCTTTGTTTCTTACAGCGAAGCGAAGCACGCGCTCCAGCTTCTTTTCTTCTACTGGTTTGACTAGCCAATCGAATATTATCGCGCTGCCGAAAAGCTCCGCGTTCTTGTCCACACCACTGAGGACGACAGTTGGAACGTTGAACGGCTTCCTTCCCGTCTGTTTCTCTTTCAGCCACTGAAGCCCATTGCCGTCAGGCAAATTGATGTCGAGAATGATTGCACGTGGCGTGAACTCCGTCAAAAACTCTTCGGCTTCTTCCAGCGTACGCGCGATTTCTATATCGAAGCCCTCTTTCTTGAATGCGCTTCTGACCAGCTTAGTCAGCTGTTCGTCGTCTTCGATCATTAGCACTCGCGCTGGAGAAAAGGCTCTCCAGTTCTGGCTGGTCGTCCTCAGGCTCACAGTCGAGCCCGGCAATTCCACCCAGAACGAGGTGCCTTTGCCGACAGTTGAGGCAAATCCGACCTGACCGCCGTGCTGCTCTGCCAGTCCTTTACTGATCGCAAGGCCTAGCCCTGTCCCGCCTTTTTGTCTTGTATCGCTGGAATCGAGCTGTTGAAATTTACCCCATAGTTTGTGCTGTTCGCTTTCAGGAATGCCTGGTCCGCAATCCGTAACTGAAAAACGCACCATGCTGTCATGTTTTTCGACATCCAGGAAAACAGTCTCATTTTCAGGGGAGTACTTGATTGCATTGGAGATAAAATTCGTCAAGATCTGCACTACCCGATCCTTGTCGCATTTAATGGCGCAGTTGTACATTATTTGCTGCTTGAGAGTGACTTTTGCCTCTTGCGCCATACCTTGAGTTGCGGCAAAGGCCGCATCCACAAGGTCCTCCACTTCCACAGGAGCAATCTTCAACTCCATGCGGCCAGCTTCCAGTTTGCGAATGTCGAGTATGTCGTTGATCAATCTAATCAGGCGGTCTGATTCGGTGCGTGCGATTTTGACAAGATTTGCCACCTTTTCCGACACTGGCCCGGCCAGTCCGCCTTCGATCAGTCTCAAGCTGGCA
>JAYRNY010001211.1:0-1630 GCA_041911975.1 bacterium
GCCCGGGTGAAAATCACCAATCCCTGGGGACCGAGCGCCGATGCTAAAGACGCCGGTTCGACTATGGCGGGAGACGAACTCATCAAGAATATGTTGTTCGAAGGCGATAAAGATTTCCATTACGGCGTCATCCTGGTGTCAGGACAGCGCGGAAAGATAGGCACGATCATGACCGGCAAATTCGAGCCGCTTAAATGAAATATTGTCATGAATTTGTAACGCAATCATTTTTATACTGGCAGCAAATCAAAGAGATCGAAGTGTTAGCGCTTTAGTCTCAATGAGTCCCAAGCGGAATCGATGATATTTTCATCGCCCCTTTGAAGGAAACCCACTCGGCAAGGCAGACTGCCTGCGAATGTTTGTTTTGCCGATTTACTATTTTTATACGGGACAGCCGAGAGAGGGGAGAGTCGTCAGGCTCTCCTTTCGACCCTAAAATAGAAAGCTTCACCGGCGCTGCCAGCTTCAGATGCGTTTGTCTTAAGGCTGCTACGAAATCGCCGATTTTGAGATTCAAGAAACCGCCGTTTCCCCAAAAGTGATCGTGCCTGCGCCGGCATCGAGACTTACTTGCACCCCAATTGGTGCGGTCAGCGAGCGAAGCGACTGCCCGAGCGGCATTCCGAAGCAGCACGGTTTGTTCTCTGCTTTCATGCGATCGCCGAAGAGATCTTCGATCGAATACATATTGAAGCAATCCGTAGTGCGGCAATTTTCAAAATCGCCAAGTGCGACGCCCGATATTTCTTTGAGCGCCCCGGCTAGATAGAGATTGGTGAACCAGCGATCGAGTATGCCGTGGTCTTCATTGATGTCTTCCAGAAAGAGCACGGCATTTTTGAAACGCGGCTGATAGGGGGTGCCCATCAACGATCCCAGTGCAGTCAGATTGCCGCCAATGAGGGGACCCTGGCATGTGCCTTCCACAGCAGCGTACGAATACTGGATTTGCCATTTCTCGCCCGGCATGCGCGCTTGCTTTTGCGAGGAACCGTCCGTAAGCGCGTCGACGTCCCAGTAATTGGCCTTTACGGTCGGCAGGTTTTCCTTTGACGAAATGGCTAGCTTCAATGAATCGAATGATTGACGGCTGCAAAGGCGGTCCATATTTGGAGCATGGAAAGTGACGAGTCCGGCTTTCGCGTAAGCGGCAAGGAGCAGATGACAGTTGTCGTCGCTGCCGGCTATTACTTTCGGATTATCCTTCAGTCTAATCCAGTCGATTTTGTCGACCAGGTGAATAGCCCCATATCCTCCGGTGATGCAGAAAATTCCTGCTATGGAATCGTCGTTCAGTGCATCATTGAAGTCCGATAGTCTTTCCTCATCCGTGCCGGCCATGCTGCCGTAGATCTTGAGAGTATTCTTTCCAGATACAGGTTTGAATCCCATTTCTTCAACGATTGCTCTGGCTCTGTTGATACTGGCAGGATTGTGTGGTCGCCCGGCCGGACATAGCACAGCCACTCTATCTCCCTGTTTCAGCGCTGGCGGCTTGACCACGCTCGAGCCTTCCAATCTGGTGGCTATGGCGGTGCCTTTGGTTTTGGTTGCTTGTCTTGCTTGTGCCATTTTTTCCGTTTGCTCCCAGGCGATCGAAAAAATTGTTGTCGAAATGAGGGCCTTA
>JAYRNY010001212.1:0-7402 GCA_041911975.1 bacterium
AAAAGCGCGAAATGCAGAAGATCGGCCTCAAGACGCCGGTCGGCATGCGCAGCAATGACTGGTACCCCACCTTCGGTTTCAAGCACGTCGGCACCTTCACAGGGCGCAAGCGCGTCCTCAACTGCTACGAGCTGGACCTCTGATAAGGAGCACATCAATGACTTACCTGATCATTGCTGCCGCGCTGCTCCCAGTAGCAGCTCTGGTAGCTATTCACCTCCACCTCGAGCGTGAGGCGAAGAAACAAGACCTCGCCGAAACGGCGCGCTTCCGCGCAATGAACGCCGCTCAAAGAGCGGACGCTCTTGTCGTGGCGAAACGTCAGCGCGCCGAAGCCCGCACGCAACGCGACCACTGGCACCGACTCTTCTCGGGCTACAAGTGGGGCTACCGTCACAATCCGTACCGCTCCAGCTACTTCACTGCACAAGCGAAGTACTCTGCCGCATGTGCGCGCGTGACGAAGCTGGAAAGCATCATCGCGGAACTGGACGGTCCCTCGGCCTGATCGACACCTCCGCAAAACGGCATGCAGTGCACGCTCTGCCTGCATGCCGTTTTGCTCGGCTCGAAACGCAGCCAACCGGCTTTCCCCAAAGGGAGGGTCATAAAGGATTTATGGCATTTCCAGAACACTTCGGAGTTCACCCAGTCAGAAATACCCGGCACAATCATGCGGACATCAATTGCAACTGTCCGGATTGTGCAGGCGCAGCGCTTCCCGTCAGACCACAGTCCCTCGCGTCGAAAACCGACGTGACCCAGTTACCGGACGAGCCTGGCTACGGTTCAAAACGGTAGCAGCAACTTAGCCAATCCAAGGCTGAGTTGTTGTAACTGAGCTCCACTGCGTTTCAAACATCAAAGGTGATGCAGAATCAGGCGCCCGGGCGTCCACTGCTTCATCTTTTTCACGACATTCTACTACATCTTTTAGTTTTTCCCGCAAAAAAACTTCGCGTCTGCGACCAGGCCAAATAAATCCAGCCTGGTCGTTGAAGGACTAGAGAACAGCAAAACACTGACTTCTCTGAGCCCCTCTCATTTTCAAGCTTGCCAATCACACCGGTGAAAGCAAGTCAGGCAACATCACTTGTCGGATGCGACTTCGCCCGATTTCTCGGCTTCTTCTTCCGCCTTGTACCCAGCAGAAGCGGTGTTCTCGATCGGATAGATGTGGTCCCATACAGCAATGTTTGGTCCGGCTTTCATCGCATCAACCATCGCAAGCAGCTTGCGCATCGACTTGGCGAATGCGGGGTCTTTCACCACACTGGCATCATGCACAAGCGCCCGGCAAGCAGTAGACGCTGCCTCCAGGTTCTCGTTCACTGCCATCATGGTCTCCAAGACGCGCCGTCCATCAACCATAGCAGCGATCCAGCCTTCCTTCTTACGGTTCTTCCGTGCCATCGAATTTCCTTTCTTCGATTGAATTGATCGTTTCTCAAAAATACTCGGCCCACAACCAGCAGCCAGTCTGCCTGGAAGTCGCTGGAGCAACATGCGTTCGAATTTGAAGGGAAGCGCTTTTTGCCGTGGGAAGGTAAATGAGAAACAGTTTCAACCTGGCGAAATCGGAAAACTAAAAGCAACCAACAAAATGGCGAAAACACATGAAGTGAAAGGCATTTCAGGTTCCCGCAGGTGAATTGCTTCGCCAGCTATCGCTAGTCAAAAAATCACTCAAAAAGTGTCTGCTCAAAATTCCATGTCATCCAGGTGGCAACTTAGCACGTTAGTTTGAGAGCACGGAAAACACAGCGTCCCCTGCCCAATCCAATACCAGTGACAGAGTCCATCGCGATTCTGCACGATAATAACCTCAAGAAAAATCGCTATGTTAGAAGACTATTGTCGCCCTTCCGACGTCAGCCGTCCGCTTCAGCCAGAATCACTGAGAACATTTTCCTCCTCATACCTGGATGAAGGGCTCAGATCCGGGGTTTTTGACTCAGCCAGAAACAATTCAAACTGCGAGTTTTTGAATGGATTCGAAATTTCGTTCGAACCGCCGCAAACTAGAGAGCTTCCAGAAAATGCAACAGAGCGACAGCGAAGAGACTTCATAGCGAACGAAGAAAACCGCCTCCACGTAGACATACAGTCGATGTGGGACCGAAACAATCGTGTGCTGGTAATTGGCGATCAGCACACGTCCGTAGACATCAAACAATTCGCCGCCGACAACATGCGTGCCTTCAGAGAAGCTGGTGCCACCGCTATAGGCATCGAGCTGTTTCAAACCAGAGACCAGCACGTTCTAGACCAATACCGAGAAATCAGACTTGACCCAAGCAGAGCCGCTGAATTGCCCGAAGCAAGACGGGCAGTAGAGGCACTACTGAGGCAGTCACAGGAACCGAGAAACCTGACCGAGGAGCAAAGCAACCAGCTCGCGGACGACGCGGGAGCCAGGGATTCACTAAACGCCACCATGCGTATTATCGATGCGGCGATTGACAATGGGATTAGACCAATGGCTATAGAACCGCCAATCAGCAATGCTTTTGGACAAAATGAAGGCTATGAATTGATAGCAGAAGGGATGCGAACACTGCCTCGAGAAGCCAGGGAAAGCTTCGACACTTTCACAAATCCCAATGCTTCAGAACAAGAACGCGCTGCCGCAAGGGCGCAGCTCGCGGGTTATCTGGGCAACTATGGTAGAACGGACGATTTTCTCGACACGATTGCTGCTGCGCGTGATGCGCACTTTGATTTCAGTGGTTTGAGACTAAATGACACGTCGCCTGAGGGTTATCGAAATCACGTAGACGCGCTGCATGACTTCCGCAATAGATATTGGGCGGAGAGCGTTGGCAGACACCTTCGGGAAAATCCGGATGCGCGCATGGTTGTATTCGCTGGGTCTCAACACTTTAACTACAACCAGCGCGAACGCCTGGGAGCCCGCGCGGCTAACGAACGACTCGCAGACAGTGGCATAGGCTCCACAGTTCTGCAATTCGCCGGTGCTGAATACGGCAGAGATGACGCTCATAATGCGGAGATGAGGGAGGTACAGAATCTTCGAGCCCAACGGGGCGAAACTGGTGATGTACCCGACGCTGCAATGAGCGCAGCTATACGTTATACGCGCCCGGCGCGGGATGCAGGCGTCGCCGATCGTGAGTTCGCATTGCGTTTACAACGAACCAGAGAGCGCGAAGCAGACTTCGTCATCCACCTGCGGCAACGAAGATGATTACCTGTTTGTTGCAAGCGCATCTAGACCGCAGCACGCGGCCCATAGCCTTTATCAAGCTCTTCAGAGACTTTGGCCCTTACCTCATCAAGCCTGATACCCATAACGTCGAAAACTCGCGTGGCAACGGTGTCTTTGCCGTTTAGCAGTCCTAGCAACAGGTGCAGAACCGCAACGTTTTTGAGATCCCTTTTCTCTGCCTCTTCGAGGGCGAAGTCCAAAACGCGTTGAGCATTATCGGAATATGGAAGTTCCACATGACCAGAGCCGGTGCCCTGCCCCATCAGTGCCACCACTTCCTCGCGAACATTGATCGGCGTAACGCCAAAACCATCAAGAATCTTGCTAGCCGTGCCGCCCACTTCAACCACGGCCAGCAACAACATTCCAGTGCCTATGTAGCTATGCCTCAGCTTGCGCGCTTCTTCTTCCGCAAGCCGGACGGTGCTCATACCCTTTTCAGTGAATTTTTCGAACAATGCCGACTCTCTATTTGGACTCCTCAAATAACGCTAGCACAGCGGCCCGCAAAGCTTCGATGTCAACATTTTTCTCTTTGAGAATTTGCCAGGCAATTCCTTCTTGTTCATGAGTAAATCCGAGCAGTAAATGCCTAGCATTCAGCGTATCGTGCCCTAGTTGAGTCGCTTTTTCACTGGCAACCTTCAGCAATTCCTTTGCATTAGGAGTAATTGGAAGATCAACGTTGATCACTCCTGTTCCCTTGCTCAGACGGCTTTCAATAGCCTCCCGCGTCGTTTCCAGTGTGATGCCAAAATCCTCCAGAACCCTGATAACAGTCCCGCCTCCTCCCAACAATCCTAGAAGAATCAACTCCGAGCCAAGCTGGCTTTGCTTCAACCTGTAGGCCTCAGCCATAGCAAACATGAGCACCTGCGGGCACTGTCTCAACAGGCATACAGCATCTTCCTGCGACATGCATGAACTGTCGGCGACAACAGGACTACTTTCGCCGTGCATCGCATAGATTACCGAGAGTCGCAGCGCCTGTCGGTCTGCACCCAATGTGCTCAGAGCATCACCGGCTTTGTTAATTGACAACGGCTGATTCAATCCAAGAAACAGATGCTCTGGACGAATGACTTCATGATTTGCTTTTTTGACTTCTTCAAACGCCCGTTGCAATGCAATCTTCGCATCTTCATCAAAGGGCAATTCCTTTGGACTCGCCTTTTTTCCTTTCTTGTGAACCGACTCGACACTCTGACGCAGACTTGTTAGAGACAGACTGTTTGAATTCAAAACTTCGTATACAGGCCCTTCTCCGGTCGCCATCAAGCCGAGCAAAAGGTGCTCGCAGCCTACATGCGGATGTTTTAGGGTTCGCGCCTCTTCTTGCGCGAGCATGATCACTTTGATTGATTCTTCGCTAAATTTGTCAAACATTCAATAAAGCTACTCTTCCACCACGGGCGATACTAGCGCACGGCTTAGACTACTGCGCAATTGTTCCGCATTTAAGCCAAGTTGCTCAAGAACGCTAGCGCTAACGCCGGTTGTCTCAGTCAGCAAAGAAAGCAGAATGTGTTCCGCGCCAATCATCTCAGGGCCACGTCCGCGCACCTCATCAATTGCTCCGACTAAAATTCCCTTGGCCCGCGGCGTGAAGGGAATCTCCACGGCAACAAAACCTGAGCCGCGTCCAATGATTTTCTCTACTTCTCGCCGGGCTGAGTTAATCGTCACACCCAAATTACGAAACTGTTTCCCAGCAATACCGCCGTCCTGGAAAACGCCCAGCAATAGCTGCTCGGTGCCGACAAAGTTGTGCCCAAGCCGTCTTGCTTCTTCTTGCGCGCGCATTACAACTTGAATCGCCGAATCGTTGAAATGAGCAAACATGGGAGTCGTCGACGGCCACGCATATTCTGCTGTTGGAGAAACAGCTCTTTTCCTGCGGGGCACAGCATCACTGGTTTCATCATCAGCCGGCGGAGGATTTTCTGCGCGCTCTTGAATCGCTTTGCCGATGTCGCTGCGCAGCTTGTTTATATCGATTCCAAATTCATCGAAAACCTTCTGCACTTTCCAGTTTTTCTCCGCAAGAACAGCAAGCAAAAGATGCTCTGTATCTATGTATTCGTGCTCAGTTTGAATGGCGAATTCGAGCGCAGAATTGAGTATTTTTCCGGCTTTGATATTGAAGGAAAAGCTGTCCCGTTGCGACATCCTCTCTTCCCTGGTCTGCTCGCTTATGTGCTCGCGCACACTGTCCACCCGCAGCCCGTTTTTCCGCAAAACTTCCGCTGCGATGCCATAGGCTTCGCCGGTGAGACCAAGCAAAATATGCTCCACATCTACGCATGCACATCCGGTGCGCTCCGCTTCCATACGCGCTAGCGCCATCACGTTTACCGAATATTCCGTCAATTTTTCAGAAACCATTATTGGACCACAAGCAGCTTAGTTTACTTATGCCCGCGCTCCAATTTAACCCGCGCCATAAACAAACAAGTAGGGCGAAATTCTTGAGAATCTCGCCCTACTTGATTTAGTGGCTTTTTTTTCGTTACGCCGCGCGACCGGCATCCGGTGGGCGCAGTACTGTTGTGGCGCCGCCGAATCTGCGGGTGAATGTTCCGCTGACCGTGCCTGCCGTCCATCTGCCCGATGACGAGCTGTTGTTGTAGGCAATGCCGTTCGGTCCGACGATACCGATGTGTCCGTGGCGCGCTCCGCTCATGCCGTAGATTACATCGCCGGGCTGAGCTTGCGATACCGGCACTCTTTGCCAGCCGTGCTGTTGCAATTGGCCGGCCAGTTGGTTGACGCCGGCGGAGTCGGCATAGCTGAATCCTGCTTGTTGCAGAACACGCGATACAGACGCTGCGCAACCGAGATTGCCGCCTTCGACCGAATTGCGATACTTCGTTTGAGCCCACAACGCTTGTCCGACCAAGCCACTGGCGAGAGCAGTGATCTTGCCATTGGCGTCGGAGACGTTGATGTCGCCCAAGCCGGTTTGTCTGGCGCGGTCCATTTGATACAGGTTGGCAAAGTCGGAAGCGTATTTTTGATACGACGGATCTGCCATTTCTTGTTGCGTGGGAACGCGTCCAAGGTACATAGCGACGCCGACTTTTCCGGCTTCTTCTTTGGTCATCTTGTTGGGATCTTGCACGCCCATATCTCTGGCGTACTTCTCGACACGATCCGTAGCGATGACGTCTTGCAATTCCTTCGGCATGAATTGGTTGACTTCGGCGCCCGAGATGTCGCCTTTGGTTCCGGAGAGCTTGTCGCCGAAATTCATGAAATTGTCGACAAATTTCTGATCTTTGAAATTGCCGTCGGCGCCGACCTGGAACTTGTCTGCAAAGTCTTGCGGCAGTTTGGTTCCTTTGCCGTCTTTTCCGCCTTGTGCAGCTTGCTTCATGGCAGCGGCAAGTTTTTGACGCAGTTCCGGATTCTTCTTCAGCATCTCTTGCAGCTTTGCCATGTCCGGCGGATCGCCCAGGTCGAGACCAAGCAAATCGCCTAGCCAGCCGCCGAAATGTCCGGAACCAAGTCCATAACGTCCAACTTGATGACGACCATCACTGCGGCGTCTTACAGTGTCGTTGTTGCCGCGGAATACGGAAGCTACTGCATCTTTGACTGCTGCAACACCGTTGGATTCGTTGACGGCTTGCGGAACATCGCGCATCGGATAGTTGTTGTCCACAGCGCCGCGATCAAACCCACGACTGCCGCCGCTGCCGCCGGTGCGGTTCATCTGGTCGGACATGTCGCGTGCAGGCTGCGGAATGTCTGGTGCTTGTGGAAGATTCGGATTCTCAGGCTTGTTGCCGTTGCCGAATTTCTTCTCGACGTTGTCTGATACCAGGTTTTGTTTGTCTTCGATCGGCACGTTGGAGATTGGCTTACCATCAGGACCAATACCTTGCGGATATTGATACTTGTCTTGCAATCTCTGGGCCAGGTAGTCGACCAACTGGTCTGTGGCTTGCTGCTGTGCTGCAGGAGGAGCGTCCGTTTCACCCTTGGCGCGCTCGACTACTACACAGATTTCTTTGTCCGGATTTCTTTCGTGATCGTTTACTACCTGAATAGTTCCGTCTTTTTTGACGATGAAATCCGCTTGCGGTTTGTTGGGATTGTTATCAGAGTGATCTTGATAAACAACCTTTATAGCGGGTTTTTCGCCAGGTCCGAGCTTGTCGGCCATTCTGG